>JBATTL010000704.1:0-2879 GCA_049670525.1 Thiohalocapsa sp.
CTTGCACCGAGAGTCCATAGGAGAGTAGACGCTTGGGGTCGGCAAGCACCTGGTACTGGCGTACGTCGCCGCCGAATGAGAGCACCTCGGTCACACCGTCCACCGGCATCAGCAGGAGCTTGACCACCCAGTCGTTGAGACTGCGCAGGGCCATGGCGTCGAAGCGCTCCGGATCGTCCGCGCGCAGGATGTACTGAAACACCTGGCCCAGCCCGGAGGTGTTCGGACCAATCTCCGGGGTACCGACGCCGGCGGGGATTTGCTCCTTTGCATCCTGGAGGCGCTCGAAGACGAGCTGGCGGGCGAAGTAGATGTCGGTGCCCTCGGCGAACACCACGGTCACGATGGAGAGTCCTGTCTTGGAGATGGAGCGCACCTCGGCTACATCGGGCAGGGCGTACATTACTGCCTCGACGGGAAAGCTGATGAGCTGCGCCACCTCCTCGGCGGCGAGACCCGGCGCCTCGGTGTTGACGGTGACCTGGACATTGGTCACGTCCGGAAAGGCGTCCAGGTTTAGCCGCGGAAGCAGCAAGGCCGCTGCGCCGGCCAACGCGATCAGGGCGAGCAGGACCAACAGGCGGTTGCGCACCGCCGCTTCGACGATTCGATCGAGCATGCCAGTTTCCATTCCTGCACCCTCAGTGGTTGTGCGGGTCGAAGCCGCCCTTGGCCAGCTCCGATTGAAGGAAAAAGGCGCCCTTGGTCACAACCCTGCTTCCCGCAGGAATTCCCTCGATTTCGGCCATCCCGCCAGCGGTGTGTAAGACCTGTATCTCGACCGGGACGAAGGTATCTTCGCTTTCGGCTACAAACAGCTGCCAATCTCCGTCGTGGGTGCGGAGAATCGCTGTCTCAGGCACGGCAAGCACTGGCTCACCCTCGTCGGCGAGAACGACCACATCGACGAACACGCCCGGGTGAAGGCGATGCTCCGGGTCGGGCACCTCCACGCGTACCGCCTGGGTGCGCGTGACCTCGTCGAGCAGGTGATGGATTTGCGTCACGCGTCCGTCGAACCAGGTATCTCGATAGGCAATGCGCGCCTTGTCGCCAGCGGAGATCTGTGCCGCCTCTTCCGGCGGCATCCGTGCCTCGACCCAGCGCATGGCCTCATCCGTGATCTCGAACAGAACGCGGCCGGGCTGCACCAGCTCGCCGAGGACGAAATCATCCCGGACCACAGTTCCGCCTGCGGGAGCGAGCAGCTCGAAGGTGCCGTCGGCCTTCTCGGAAGATGAGACCAGCGCGTCGACCTGGCTCCGGGTCATGCCGTAAGCAAGCACGCTGGAAAGAGCCTTCTGTCGCGCGACGCTCGCTGCCAGGTATTCGGTATCCGATACGAATTGGTCCTTCAGCTTAGTTAACCGCTGCCATTCTCGCTCGGCGACGACGAGATCCCCCTGAGCCTCGGCCATGTCGACACTGGAGAGAGTCACGAGCGCTTGCCCCGTCTCGACATGGTCTCCCATCCGGGCATGCCGGGCGAGGACCTGGGCGTCGATCCTTGGTGTTACCTGCGCCATCGCGTAGGCGTTCGGTCGAACCCCTCCTGGCGAGCGTAGTTTGTTTCCTAGAGTGCGCGGCTCCAACACAGAGATTTCGAGGTTCAGGGTCTGGCGCTGTTCGGGTAAGAGATGGACTTCGGAAGTTTCCTCATGCCCGTGTTCGTGTTCGTCTTCGTCGTGATGCTGTACCGACTCTTGCAGATGATGGACGTCGCCGTGAGCCGGTTCGCCCTCGTGCCTATGGTCAGCAGTATTGTCGTTTTGATCGGGGTCGGTAGCGGTAACGCCAATCGTGGTTTCGTGGCCATCATGATTCTCGTGATCGGTATGTCGGTCAGAGCCTGAATCGTGGTCATGCAGCGGATGAGCTTGACTTTCGACCATCGGTGCCGATGCCGAACGATCCGCAGTTGCCGCGGTTACGGAAAGGGGCGCATACAGCGCCAGGAAAAACAATAGGGGTGAGAGGGTCGTACCCATAGGCAACGCCCTCACGACTGCGCGAGGAATAAACATGCTGAAGCACTCCGGGCTCAGAAAAAACGGATCAGCCGCGTACCGATGCGGCCAGCAGACCCGTTAGGAGCGTGGAGGCTTTTGAGGAGGGGAACTTGCCAACGTCGCTGCGGCGCGATCGACGCCCATGTTGAAGCAATTGGGCTGCAGAAGAATCAACTTCGGCGGCGGTGAAGTCAGCCCTAACATATGCGCGGAGGCGTGACAGCAATGGTCGCACTCGCTGCCATCGCCATGGAACTCGCTCTGTGCATGTGCATGTGCATCCGCTTCGGTATCTGCGACCGCATCAAGCGCATGCCCGGCGAAGGCCCAAGTCGTGCCGTAGCCGATAAGCGCGAGAACGAGAAGCGTTGAGATTGTACGTCGCAGCATTAGGAATCGGGGGATAGAGCAACTGCCTACCATCGTAGCCGAAAAATGCGTCGCATACGATTTGGTTAATGGATCTTTCCTGGCCCTTGGTGGGGGAACTAGCCTGTCGACCAGGTGGCGTGAGTCCGCTTCCTGGACAGAACCGGCCTCTAATGTCGCGTGGGCTGGAGTCGAGAATTGTCTGCAACGACGAGCCAACAAACGCGCGGTGGAGGTCCGCAGCTGGGACACAGCGGAAGTTCGAGCACGAAGGCGACGTGCCGCCTCGGGCGATGTCGCGAGATCGTTACTGGTGAGTCGCGTGGAAAGAGTCTTTTCGGCTTGCGGAAACTGCGCGCTCCAGTCTCCTTTGGGTCCAGGCTGTGTGAAAACGCGAAAATTTCTGCGTCGGCAGGGACAGCACCCCACTAATGACTCGATGCGGATCACCAAGACGACAACACTCTCCACTGGCGGTCGGAAATTGGGAGCGAATAGGGT
>JBATTL010000705.1:0-1801 GCA_049670525.1 Thiohalocapsa sp.
CATGAAGGCCTCTTTGTTGTGCGCCTTGGAGCGAGCCTCGGCCTTGGCGATGTGCCCCTGCTTGATAAGATCCGTCATGCACTGATCCAGTGTCTGCATGCCGTGAGCCTGGCCCGTCTGGATCGCCGAGAACATCTGCGCCACCTTGTCCTCACGGATCAGGTTGCGGATGGCAGGCGTGCCGATCATGACCTCGTGCGCGGCGATGCGTCCGCCGCCAGTCTTCTTCAACAGCGTCTGCGAAATCACCGAACGCAGGGACTCCGACAGCATCGAGCGCACCATGGTCTTCTCGGCCGCTGGAAACACGTCGACGATTCGGTCGATGGTCTTTGCCGCGGAGCTGGTGTGCAGGGTGCCGAACACCAGATGGCCGGTCTCCGCCGCGGTAAGCGCTAAGCGGATCGTCTCCAGGTCGCGCATTTCGCCCACCAGAATGATGTCCGGGTCCTGACGCAGCGCCGAGCGCAGTGCCTCGCTGAAGCCAAGCGTGTCCTTGTGCACCTCCCGCTGGTTGATCAGACACTTCTTGCTGCTGTGGACGAATTCAATCGGGTCCTCGATGGTGAGGATATGCGCGTACTCGTTGTCGTTCAGGTAATCGATCATCGCCGCGAGTGTCGTGGACTTACCCGAACCCGTAGGCCCGGTCACCAGCACCAGCCCTCGCGGCACATTGACAATCTCCTTGAACAGCGGCGGCGCGTCCAAGTCTTCCAGCGTCAAAACCTTCGACGGGATCGTCCGAAACACCGCTGCGGCGCCACGCTTCTGGTTGAAGGCATTGACACGGAAGCGTGCAATCCCGGGAATCTCGAATGAGAAGTCCGTCTCCAGAAACTCCTCAAAATCCTTGCGCTGCTTGTCGTTCATGATGTCGTAGATCAGCGCGTGCACCGTCCGGTGCTCCAACGGCGGCAGATTGATCCGGCGCATGTCGCCATCCGCCCGGATCATCGGCGGCAGACCCGCCGACAGATGCAAATCGGAGGCTTTGTTCTTGACGCTGAAGGCGAGTAATTCGGCAATATCCAAGGTGGCCTCCCTGAGACTGCAGGACTTTCAAGCGTTACCGCGCAGAGCATCTGAGCTGTGGTCGGGTCAGAACCGAATCCTAAGCCTAGAGCGAAGGATTGGCTACAAGGCAAATCGCCGACAGCGGCCAAACCGGTGGCTGAACATTTGGCGACAGATCGACGTCCAACGGCTAGTCGCCCGATTGCTCGCGCCGACGGGAGGGAGACTAAACCATCCGGCAATAGGAAACCGCGGACTCCGTTGCCTTTCGGACCATCTAGGCCGGATAGGAAATATTGCGGAGGCCGCGCAGGGACAAGAGCAGCCAGACGCGAGAGGATTGGCCGCCCCGAACGAAAACGCCGGGCCGCCTGCCCTGCTGTCAACTAACGCGACTACTGCTGGAACCAAGGAAAAACTGCGCAGATTCAGTACATACATATTGCCCGGAGCACTGCGAACAGCCCAGCCACTGCCGAAACCATATTTCTGAACATGATCAAGTCTTCATCGAAAAAGACCTCGAGGGATTGCGACAAAGTGGCAAGATGATGTCATCCAACAGCGCTGATCCATAGCAAGATTGAGAAGATCGTTGGAGTCGATGCTCGAGGCACGCGTGAGCACTCGTCGTTGTTGTCGAATGGCACCGTTCTCGCTACGCTTCACGCGGGATGGCAGATCGCTCAAGCTGCCCGGACGCTCGCGGCCCAGGGGATTCGGACGAACATGGCACTGACGGTAGGCCACCACCCCGACGTCTGGGGCGCGTGAGCCAAAGTCG
>JBATTL010000706.1:0-9886 GCA_049670525.1 Thiohalocapsa sp.
CCGGCGCCGGCAGTGCGGCTGCGGCTCCCAGCGCCGCGAGATCGCGCTGCAGCGCCGGCAGTTTCGGCCGAACGCAGAGGCGGGTCAGTACAGCTGGGGAAACGGCGGCATAGAGCGCCGGTTCTACTGCCAGGTAGACGCCGTGCAGGGCTGCCAGATAGCGGCGGTAATGGACGGTTTCGACGCCTGGCGCCAAGAGTGCACGCATCAGGGGCAGCTCTTCCGTGGCGGCGTGGATCTCCATCGTGCGTTCACGCAGGCGCCGCATGATGTCAGCAGGCGGGCAGAGGGCGGAATCGGACATGTAGGCTGGGTTCCGGTGTGCGGCCGCGCAAGCTCAGATCGCCGCCGACGCCTGCGCGGATTGAGGCGGGGTGCGGAGGGTCTTCGGGTCGATGTCGCCAATGCGCGCGGGCTTCCCGTAGAAGTATCCCTGGAGAAGTTCACAGCCGCGCTTGGCGAGCGAGGACCGCTGAGCCTCGGCTTGGACCCCGTTGGCGACGACGATCAAGCCCAATTTCTTGGCGATGCCCAGAATGCCCTCGACGACCGCACAGTCAACGGCGTCGTCGGGTATGCCTCGCACCAGTCGGCGATCGAGTTTGATTTCGTCGACGGGGGCGTCGCGCAGCCGCGTCAGCGCTGCTCCGCCAAAGCCGACATCGTCGAGCGTGATGCGGATACCCTGATGTTGCAGCCGTCCCATCAGATCTCGCCCGTTCCGCGGCTCCCGCGATAGCGCATGCTTGGTGATCTCGATATTCAACGCAGCACGCGCAAACTTGTTCTGTTCCAGCAAGTCGCCGAGTATAACTTCGAAGTCCGCGTCATCGAGCTGCTCGGCGGCGACCTCTATGGCGAGGCGCAGATCCATCCCGGTCCTATGCCGCAATGCGGCGACGTCTCTAAGGGCGACATTGAGTACGAGCTGGTCGATCTCCCGCATCAGTCCGCTTTGCAATGCGATGTCCATGAACGAATCCGGCGTCAGCGGTCCCCGTCGTGGGTGCTGCCAGTGCCTCTAGTCCCGCTGGCTCGCCGTTGGCAGCGTGAAAAAATGGCTGGTAACGCACAAAGAGTTCCTCAGCGGCGATTGCGCGTCGCAGATGATCGCGCATGCGCAGATCCGCGATCATCTGCCGTGACGTGGCGGGGTCGTAGGACACCGCGGTGTTGCCGCCCTTGGCCTTGGCGCGATACATGGCGATGTCCGCATTCTTGATCAATGCGTTGTCGTCTTCGCCGTCCTTGGGAAAAACGGCGATACCGCAGCTCCAAGTTCCGTCTGGCGTTGCAACGCCTTGTTGGCCGTCGAGAGACGTGTCAGCGCCAGGTGCAGGAACCGCGGAAGAACGATCAACCCACCGGCCAGGCCAACGAAAATGGTAATAGAAGCAGATCAGGGCGCCGATGCACCCGTAGATCCGCCCGAACACAAGCAGATTGCGGATGCTCTCGGAGAAGCCCTGGGCGGCGCCAGCCACGATGACGGCTGTCGCTAAAAGAGTCGGATACGGACCAACAGTGCAATAGAGCCGGCCGGCCTCATGCCTCGCCACGCGGTGCCGGCGCCGTATTACCAAAGTTTAACCTTCCGGTATGCATGGGTTAATCGTCGGCGGGCTAGGCTTTCACAATGACGACTGTTGATCGCGCTCCGGTAGATGCCGTCCCGCCGCCGGGCTTGGATGCGAGTGACTCGACCACGACCTGATAGGCAATGGCCGTTGTGACCATGTGCACGAACAGACGGGCTTGGCTGCGATACCGTCTCTTTCGAACTCAACACAGCGCAGTCAGAACGCGACCCGACCATGCGTATTCCGGTTTGGCTCATGTTCATTCGCCGTGGCGCCGCAAGCAACAGCGAGATAGTCCTCCCGAGGAGCAGCAGTGTATGACTAGCATCAATGCGGAATCCAATACTAGGCCTGGGTCCGACACGGCAAGCGTTGTCCAGGCCGCGTTTGCCCGGCTGCGGGCCGATCTGAGCGGGCGCATCGTCGGCCAGGAGCCGCTGATCGAGCGTTTGCTGATTGCGTTGCTTGCCGAGGGTCATCTGCTGGTTGAGGGCGCACCGGGTCTGGCCAAGACCACGGCAATTAAAGAGCTCGCGGCACGCATCGAGGGCGACTTCCAGCGTGTGCAGTTCACACCGGACCTGTTGCCCGGCGACCTCACGGGCACCGACGTCTACCGGCCCGAGACCGGCGAGTTCCAATTCCAGTCCGGACCGCTTTTCCACAACCTGGTCTTGGCGGATGAGGTCAACCGCGCGCCGGCCAAGGTGCAATCCGCGCTTCTGGAGGCCATGGGTGAGCGCCAGATTACCGTTGGCGGCCGCACCTATCCGTTGCCCGATCCCTTCCTGGTCATGGCAACCCAAAATCCGATCGAGCAGGAAGGCACCTACCCTCTGCCTGAGGCCCAACTCGACCGATTCCTGATGCATGTGCGTGTCCAGTATCCGGACCCCGCGACGGAACGCAGCATTCTGGACATTGCCCGCGCCGAGGCCCGTGGGCGACTGCGTCGCAATGACGATGCTCAGACCCTCTTGGGTCGCGATCTGATTCGCACTGCCCGCGACGAGGTCATGGACCTGCACATGGCGGACAGCTTGGAAGAGTATCTCGTCCAGTTGGTCCTGGCGACGCGCGACCCGTCTCCCTACGACGACGACTTGGCGCGTCTGGTCGACTACGGCGGGAGCCCGCGCGCCACCATCGCGCTGGATCGTTGCGCCCGTGCGCGCGCTTGGTTACGCGGCGGGGACTATGTGACCCCGGACGATATCCACGCGGTTGCCTATGACGTGTTGCGCCACCGGGTGCTCCTGAGCTACGGGGCGGAGGCCGAAGGTATCGATCCGGACCAGTTCGTCGGCGAGTTGATTCGGCGCGTGCCGATGGTTTGACGGGTAGTCGGGGGGCCATCCGGGGGGGCCGTCGGGCGGCAAACGATGCTTATCGGACCGCACGCGGGTGCGGCGCGAGATTGACGAGGCGGCAGATCCGAGACCGAATGTTGGCGACGATCAGGGTATGACTCAGGGTATGACTAAGACCAACACCACCGACTCGGATATACGCGTCGACGCCGATGACTTGACCGCGCTGCGCGATTCGGCAGCGGGACTCAAGCCCGCGCGGACCATGCTGGCACGATCGACGCTTGCCGGCGCTCACGGTTCCCGGTTTCGCGGTCGTGGCATGGATTACCGCGAGTCGCGCCACTATCAGGCGGGCGATGACATTCGGAATATGGACTGGCGGGTTACCGCGCGCTCGGGGCATCCGCATGTGAAGGTATTCGATGAGGAGCGCGAGCGGCCGGTTGTTATCATTGCGGACTTCGGGCCGAGTATGTTTTTCGCAAGCACTGGTGCCTTCAAGTCCGTGGTTGCCGCGCGGCTTGCGGCGCTGATCGGATGGGCGGCCGTCGGTCATGGCGACCGCATTGGCGCGCTTATCTTCGACCGGGACCATCAGGAAATCCAACCCACCGGCGGTCGCCGGGGCCAGATGCGTTTGATTCGGGCGCTGGTGGACGCCGGTGATCCCGACCGCGGGCTGAGTCAGGTTCAGATCGAAAACCCAAGTCGAGATCAAGGCGTAGACCAGAGCCATGCCGCATCCGGCGAACTGACCCGCGCGCTGGCACGCCTGCGCCGTGTTGCGCGCCCGGGGAGTCTGGTTTTCCTACTGTCGGATTTCTATTCGCTGGACGATGACAGTGAGCGTCACCTGGCGCGCTTGGCGAGTCACAACGACCTGACGGCCTTCCAGATCGTCGATCCGCTGGAAGTCGCGCCGCCGCCGTCAGGCCGCTACCGAATCAGCGACGGGCGCCACAGCGGCTTGATCGACACCGCCAACGGTGGCCAGCGGAGCCGCTATTCCACGCACTTCGCTCGGCACCACGCCAGAGTGCGGGCAGTAACCGAACGCAACGGCATTCCGCTGTTGCGCTGCGGAACCGGTGACGACCCCGCAGAGCGTATTGCCGCCGCGATGGCCCCGCGCGGCCGAGGCGCGGGTATCGGTCTGGT
Source organism: Thiohalocapsa sp. (assembly GCA_049670525.1). GTDB lineage: Bacteria > Pseudomonadota > Gammaproteobacteria > Chromatiales > Chromatiaceae > Thiohalocapsa. The sequence continues at coordinate 4,052 of JBATTL010000706.1, forward strand.
TGGCGGTTCAGACCTAGGCAGGGCTGGCGTCGACCGACCGCGACCAGGCGGCACCGACGCGGAGGCCGTGTGAACGGGAGCCAGGCAGGTGTCCAGCAACTCGACCTGCGAGATATCCACCTCCCGCAGGCTCCGGGCGAATGGCCGCCTGCCCCTGGTTGGTGGCTGGTCGTGGTCATCGTGCTGTCCGCGCTGGCGTTCGTTGTCCAACGCGGCTGGCGTCACCTGCAACGTGCCCGACGCAGACACCGGATTCTGTCGGAATTGGAAGGTCTGCGTACCGAGCAGTCCGGCCCCAGTCTGATCACGGGCGTGTCGACGCTGCTCAAACGCGTTGCCCTGAGGCGGTTCCCGCGTTTGGACGTGGCTGCCCTCACCGGCGCGGACTGGCTCGCCTTTCTCGACCGCACGGGCGGAGACGGACGCTTCCAGCGCGGTGCGGGACGTGTACTGGCCGAAGGTCCGTACGCGCCTTCGCCGCAGTGCGACGCCGATGCATTGCTGGCGCTGGCGCGGGAATGGCTCAGGAGGAATGCATGACGCTGGAACTGGCGCATGTCTGGGCGCTGTTGGCACTGCCGCTGCCGCTGTTCACGCACTACTGGCTGCCGCGGGCCAAGGAGTCTGACACTGATGCCCTGCGTGTGCCTTTCTATGCAGCGCTGATGCGGGGGCAACCTGCGGCGGCAGGTTCCCGTCGCTGGCCAGCACTAATGGCGGCCCTTGTCTGGCTGCTGCTGGTGCTCGCCGCGGCGCGACCGCAATGGCTCGGTGAGCCGCTGCCGCTGCCGTTGGCGGGTCGTGATCTGTTGCTTGCCGTGGACATCTCGCTGTCCATGACCGAAGAGGACATGGTCATTGGCGGGCAGGTGGTCGACCGTCTCACGGCGGTCAAGGCCGTGGCCGGAGACTTCATCGAGCGCCGGGATGGTGACCGCCTCGGTCTGATCCTGTTCGGTCAACAGGCCTATGTGCAGACGCCATTGACCTTTGACAGGGCAACGGCACGCGCCCTTTTGTTCGAGTCGGCCGTAGGCTTGGCGGGCCGCGAGACAGCGATTGGCGACGCCATTGGCCTGGCCGTCAAGCGCCTGCGCGACTCGCCGGCTGAGGAGCGCGTGCTGGTTCTGCTGACTGACGGCACCAACACGTCTGGAAGTATTGCGCCTTTGAAAGCTGCAGAGCTGGCGGCGAAGGCCGATGTTCGGATCTACACCATCGGGGTCGGCGGTGACCCGCGCAGCGCCATCGGGCGGGGAGGACGCCGCAACCCGCTGGATGAACGCACGTTGAAGGCCATTGCACAACAGACCGGTGGGCGCTACTTCCGCACCCGCGACGTCGCCGAATTGCAGGCCATTTACGGCATGCTGGACGAGCTGGAACCGGTGCAGTCCGACCAACAGACCTTTCGCCCCATTGATGAACTCTTCGGCTGGCCATTGTCGGCGGCGTTGCTGCTGAGCGCGGTTGTCGTCGCTGGCCGCACTGGATTGGCGCGAGGCGTCTCTTGAAGCGTATCGGCGCAAATTTGAACGCGGGCGTCAAGACAAGGCAGCTGACATGAGATTCGACAGAAATCGCCACGGCCCCGGCGGAGCCAGAATCGGTCTTGACGAACAGTTGATCAGATTTCATTCGCGCCCTCCGGCAACCTTAATCAGCCGACGCCCCGCCCAATCGTAGAGAACGATCATGTGGCAAGACTTTCATTTTCTCAGTCCTCTCCACTTTCTCCTGCTGCCGCCATTGGGGCTATTGCTCTGGGCCGCGGTGAAACGGGGCTCCGAGACAAATGCCTGGCGAAGGGTCATCGATGCGCGATTGCTGGCCGTATTGGTGGTGGATGGCAAGGCGGGCGTCCAGCGTTGGTGGCCACTGGCGCTGCTGGGGGCGGGTTGGGTTATCGCGGTGACGGCGCTTGCGAACCCCACTTTCGAGCGCCAGCCGATCCCGGCCTTTCGCGGGGACGCCGCGCGTGTCGTCGTGATGGATCTCTCGCAATCCATGCTGGCCGACGATCTCACCCCGACGCGGATCGCTCGCGCCAGATACAAGGTGGCCGATATACTCGCCCGGAGTGAAGACGGCCAATCGGGGCTGATCGTCTTCGCGGGCGACGCCTTTTCGGTGTCGCCGCTGACCGACGACGCCGAGACCATCCTTGCGATGCTCGGAGCCCTGTCACCGGACATCATGCCGGTTCAGGGTAGTCGGCCGGATCTGGCGATCCTTCGCGCGCTTGACCTTTTGCGTCAGGCCGGAGCGTATCGCGGTGAGGTCGTGCTCCTGACCGACGATGCCGGCGATAAACGCGCCTTGGCTGCCGCGGAGGATCTACGAGCCGCCGGTCATCGTCTGGCGGTGATCGGTGTCGGCACACCCGCGGGCGCCGCGGTGCCGGGCGTTCGCACGTCCCAAGGCGATGTCATCGCCAAGGTGGACCCGGCCGTGCTGAGCGAGCTTGCGAACGCCGGCGGCGGCGCCTATGCGTCGCTGACCAGTGGTGACGCCGATCTGAACCTCGTTATGTCGGATCGGTCCACGGCTTCGCGGGCACTGCAGCCCGACGATTCGATGCTGACCGAGTCCTGGAAGGAACTCGGGCCCTGGGTGGCACTCGCGCTGTTGCCGCTGGGGGCGCTGGCATTCCGTCGGGGATGGGTTCTCGGCGTCACGTTGCTTGGCGCCCATCTCACCATGCTCTCGTCTGAGCCCGCAACGGCTGGTGCATGGGAAGATCTGTGGCAGCGCCGCGACCAGCAGGCTGCTCGCGCACTCGGCAACGGCGAGTTTGAGCGGGCGTTGGAACTCGGCTCAGACCCTTTGCGCGCCGGAGCCGCCAGCTATCGACTGGGAGATTACGCCGCGGCCGCCGAGGCATTTGCGAGCGGCGACAGCCCCGACCATTACTACAATCGCGGCAACGCTCTGGCACAGTCCGGGCAGTATGACGAAGCCATTGCCGCCTATGATGAGGCACTGGCCCGTGCGCCAGATATGGCGGACGCAATGCATAACAAGAGGCAGATCGAACAACTCAAGCAGCAGCAAGAGCAGCAGTCGCAGGACCAAGGTGGTCCGGACTCCGAGCAGCAGGATGGGTCGGAACAGAACCAGTCTGGTGCGCAGGAAGCGGACCAGCAGGACCCGGACGAGAATGCGCAGAACGGCCATCAGAAGCCTGAAGAACAATCGGGTCAGGGCGAGTCCGGCCAGGAAGAAAACGCGCAGGATCGGGCCGACGATGGCAGTGGGCAACAACCGGAGCGATCGGACACCGATCCGCGCCAGGCAAACGCTGATCCCGGAGAGCGGGAGGAATCGGATGCTGAATCTCCGGCGCCCCCCCAGGACAAAAGGCCCGGCGCCGCGGACCGCAATGCGTCGAGCAACGAGTCCGATGACGGCCGATCCGGGCCCGAGGAAACCGACCGAGCCCGAGACGAGCAGGCCGCCGCGAATTATCGGGAGGAGGCCGCAACACAGGCTGGCGTAGAGACGGACCTGACGCGACCTGAAGGCGATCCCGCCGCTGACGTCTCCGGCGGTGCGGATGAGCCGACTCCCGAAGACCTGGAATCCCGTCAGGCCGCCAACCAATGGCTGCGGCGCATCCCCGACGACCCCGCGGGTCTGCTGCGGCGCAAGTTCCTATACCAGTACCGCGCGCGCGCGGAGCAGCAGGGCGATGTTGCGACAGGCAACCCCTGGTGAACGTTCGTCGATGCGCCGCAAGCCCGCGGCGTGGATCGCGGTCATGACCATCGAGATCGAGACATGAGCAAGAAGCTCGACGGGAGAAAATGCTGCTTGTTGCCGGCGGCGCTGGCGGCGGGGCTTGTACTCACCTTGGCATGTGGCGTGGCCCTTGCCGAGCTGCGAGCCTTTTTCGACCGACCCAAGGTCTACGAGGGGGACAGCGTCACCTTGACCATCGAGGTCGAGGGTCAGAAGCTTTCCGGCGAGCCCGACCTGACGCCACTGGCGGAAGATTTCGACCTCCTCGGCACCAGTCAGGGAAGCGAGATTCGCATCATCAACGGTCGCCGCAGTGACAAGCGAAACTGGCGCATCTCGCTGGCACCGACAGCGGTGGGCACCATCGAGATTCCGCCGATTCGGGTCGGCGATGAGCAGACCGGTCCCCTGACATTGACGGTGTCCAAGGTGCCTGAAGGTGCCGAGGGCGGGCCTGGCGACGATGTGTATGTCGAAGTCGAACTGGGTATCGAAGACGACAGCGTCGTGGTGCAACAGCAGGTGCCAGTCGTGGTTCGATTGTACAGCGCACTCCTGATCCGCGGCGGAGAACTTTCCGATCCCCGGGCCGACGGCGCCGTCCTGGAGCGACTGGGTAACGATAGGCAGTACGAGACCACGCGAAACGGTCGAGAGTACCAAGTCATCGAACGTCGCTTCAGTCTGAGTCCGGAGCGAAGCGGCGAAATGGTGATCGCTCCGGTGGTGTTCGAGGGAGAAGTGCTCGCGGACCGGCGCCGCGGCGGGTCGGGAGGCTCCGGCAGCGCAAGGCTGGACCGGCTATTTGCGAATCCAATGGTGGAGAGCATGTTCCGGGACAGCCCCTTCACGATGTTCGAGCGCGGCGAGCCGGTCCGCGCTCAGGCGGAAGCCATCAGATTGCAGGTGGAGCCTCGTCCCGAGGGGTTCGGTGGTCCGTATTGGCTGCCCGCTGAGGCGGTGGCGATCGACGACTCCTGGGCGGCAGGGCCGCCACAGCTGCGGGTTGGGGAGCCCGTTTCGCGAACCCTAACCATCACCGCGAAGGGTTTGGCCGGCACGCAGATCCCCGAGATCGAGATTCCGGCACCAAATGGCGTGCGCGTCTACCGGGAGAAAACCGAGACCCAGAGCCGGACTGACGGCGCGATGTTGTTCGGTGTCAGCGCTCAGCGTGTGACGCTGATTCCTACCTCGGGTGGTCGTGTCGAAATACCGGAATTCCGCGTCACTTGGTGGGATGCCGTCGCCGAGAGGGAGCGTATCGCGACCGTGCCTGCGATCACCGTCGCTGTCGAAGGTGCAGCTGCTTCGGCACCGGCGGACGGCGCAACCATGGCCGCGCAACCTCGGCCCGCTGAGAAGGCGCAGACCGAGCAGCATCCGGAGGCCGCAGCAGGGTCTGCGGCGGATGCCCCTGGAATGGGTAACAACAACGACGTCGGAGCGGCCTCGGGGTCCGGGGATTATCCGAGGTCATTATGGCTTGTGCTTGGCGCGATTGGCGCGCTGCTTACCGTGGCGGCGGGTTTGCTGCTCTATCGGCACCGCCGACAGTCCGGAACGGCGACTGCGGCGCGGCGGGTAGCGCCGTCAACGTCGCTCGGGGCACTTGGCCCGCTGCGCGAGAGGGTTCGCCGCGCCTGTACTGGCAACAATGCGGTAGCCACATCGAGGGCCCTGCTGGTGTGGGCGCAGGCCGCTTGGCCGGATCAGCCACCAGTCAATCTGGCCGCTGTTGCCGCCCGCCTGCAGCAGGGGGAAGGACCGAAGGCGGCTGCCGCGGCGGCACAAGTCCGGGCGCTGGAGCGATGTCTTTACGCACGGGGTGCGCGCACTTGGGATGGGGAGGCTTTGTGGGCCGCCCTGAAAGATGGTCTGGACGCTGGCGGCGGGCGTCGTCCGCCAGGTCCAGGTGATCTGGCGCCGCTCTATCCGCATCGTGTCTAGTCTGACGGAACGGCCGGGCCTATACCGGGCCTTTACCCGAGCCGCCGCCGGCACTTGCCCAACGCCTCAAAGGACCAGGGCGGTCCCTTAGATGACTGATTCGGTCCGGCGTAGGAGATAATATTTTCGCGGTGACATCGGGTT
>JBATTL010000707.1:0-12566 GCA_049670525.1 Thiohalocapsa sp.
GTACCCATCGCCAACTTCGTACAGGTCACGCCCGCACCCAAAGACCGGCACCCTGCATCGCGTGGATGCCCGCCGGGTCGTGACTATTCGCGCCGATGTCGTCGAGGGCATGCTGGCCGACGACCAGCTCAAACGGCTGCGCGCGGCCATTGGGCAAGCGGAACTTGACCCATCGGTGGAGATTGACTTCAAGGGCGAAGATGCCGACCAGCGCGAGGCGGCTCAGTTTCTCGGCGGTGCCTTCGTCGGCGCGATCTTCCTGATGGCCCTGATCCTGGTGACCCAGTTCAATAGCCTTTACCAGGCTGGCTTGGTGCTGTCCGCCATCCTGTTCTCGACCGCCGGCGTACTGATGGGCCTGCTTGCTACCGGCCAAGCCTTCGGTATCGTCATGGTGGGGCTGGGCATTATCGCGCTGGCCGGCATCGTCGTGAACAACAACATCGTGCTGATCGACACTTACAACCTCCAGCGCCGCGATGGTATGCAACCGGTGGATGCCGCGCTGGAAACGGACCGGCGGCGACTGCGCCCCGTGTTCCTGACCGCGTTCACCACCGTGCTCGGCCTGATGCCGATGGTCCTGGCCATGAACATCGATCTAATCGGACGCGGCGTCAGCTTCGGCGCGCCGTCCACCCAGTGGTGGACGCAACTGGCCAGTGCCATTACGGGCGGTTTCAGCTTTGCGACCCTGCTGAACCTGGTATTGACCCCCTGTCTGCTGGTGCTCGGAGACACCCTCGCGACGCGCTGGGCGCGCAAGCTCGGTCGGCTGACCGATGCCGGGTCAATGCCGGGCCACGCGAGCGCAGCCTGATACCGGGGATACGCTGGTCGAACTCAGACACGGCTTGGCGCTGAGCCCAATCCGACTCCTGGGACATCCGACTCTTGGTACGCCGTCAGCCTGAGCTTGTCGGCTTCCACTCCGCAAGCTCCACCGTCACCCCTTCGGGCCCGGACAGGAACACCAGCTTGCGGTGATGGAACTCCATGACCTCATTGCGGAATTGAATGCCGAGCGCTTTCAGCCGGGCGACCTCGGCATCCATGTCGTCGACGGCGAAGCAGATATGATTGAATCCCAGCCGCGCCAGGTTCGTGATCGACGGGTCGGCCGGCGGATGAGGGTGGTGGTAGTTCAGGAGCTGGATCTCCGCGCGAGGCGAGGCACCCTTCAGTACAAGCGTGACATGCTCGGCCTCGATGTCCTTCACGCTCATGTACTCCTCCATTTGCTTGCCCTTGATGACCACATCCTTGTCCTCCTCGAATCCCAGCGCGCCGAAAAACTGCTTGGCCGCGTCGAGATCGCGTACCGCGATGGTCACGTGGTCGAAATGTTTCAGCATCTTAGGATGACCGCTATCAGGTTGGGCGATGCTTGGATCATACCGTAGTGGAAAGCGTCCCAGATTGGTTCTGGATGAGTTGGATAGGATTGCGCGAGATAGCCGTCCTGCTATCGGCCGAGATACGCGCTGCCTCCATGTTCGACAATAGTTGGGCAAGCAGGGCAAGGCACGACTCGGCCGCGGCCTGCTGGGGTCTGCCCGGTCTGCTCGAGACCAAGTGCTGCCCTGCGCGATCGGCTCGACGTTCTGCTATTCGGCAGTCCGCGCGCGCAGGCACCAAAGGCCCGCGGCAACGATCGAACGTCGCCTCTCGACAGGCGAAGCGCGATACTCGACACTACGGGCCATGAAGACCCTGAGCCTCATTGCGCAGAAAGGCGGCACCGGCAAGACGACGCTCGCGATCCATCTGGCCGTCCAGGCGATACGCGACGGACTTTCTGTGGTGCTTGTGGACGTTGATCCACAGGCCAGTGCCAGTACCTGGTGGCAGCGGCGTGCTGCGGACGAGCCTGCGCTGGTGCAGGGGAACGGCGACGAGCTGCCGGGGATCCTGGATCAGGCCAGCGAGCGGGGCTTCGCGCTCGCCATCGTCGACACGGCGCCGCACAGCTCGGCGCAGGCGACAGCCTGTGCGCGCGCATCGGATTGGATCTATATCCCAACCCGTCCCGCGATCCTGGATCTGGACGCCATTGGCGCAACGACCGAGCTGGCTTCTGCCGTGCAGACGTCAGCACGTATTGTCTTGAATGCCTGTCCGCCGCCGACCCGTTTCGGCGAACCACGCATCGTCAACGAGGCCCGTGAGGCCCTCAGCCGCTATGGCATCCCGGTGTGCGAGGCCGCCGTCAGCCAGCGCGCCGCCTACAGCCACGCCCTGATCGATGGGCGTGCCGTCAGTGAGTTCGACGCCCACGGCAAGGCGGCCGCCGAGATCGGTGCGCTGTGGCGCATTATTCGCGAGGATTTGCGCCCATGAGCCGACGACCCAAGCTGAGTCTAGCCGACGAGGAACGGCGCAAAGGCCCGCCGCCCGCGCATGGTTTTGACAGGTCCGCGGATCCGTCAGATTCCGCGGCTGCCACGCCTGACGCTGAGGGGGTTGCGGAGGCGACCGACGCGACAATTGGCTCGGCGCAGACGGATACCACTGCCCACCAAGATGCGCGTCCGGCCGCTGGTCCGTGGCAGGTCGATCCCGGCAGCCGAGGGGCCTCCACGGACGCGCCCGGCAACGCTGGCCGAGTGAATTTCGCAACTGCTGATGATGCCGACCGACTTCCAGTCAGGCCGTGGTGGCAGCACGGCCTGGTGCGTGCGGCCCTGGTCTCAGCTGTTGCCGTTGCATCAATCTGGATTCTGAAGCGGCGATTTTTCTAGTGAGCACCTGACGTATCGGCGATTCCCGTGCGGGGCAGGATACCTCTGCCCCTATCGACAGCCTAATTCATAAAAAGATGTAGGGACGCGTAGGAGACCCGATTTCCCGCTGCCATCTGATTTCTGTCTGATTTCTGGCGAGGATGCCCATAAACGGGTCCTTGCTTGAGAAATTTGCTGCCCGATTACGGTTTCTGGGTGACGTCAGCCCATGAGGGATCAGCTCATATAAGCGAGTGCTTCGGGCCCCGGATGCGGCAGACCGGCCGTACGCCACGCCGCCCGGCAGCTACCAAACAGTGTTCTTACCCTTTGCTTGTCCATGCCGTGCGCATTGCAGAGTTGAGAGACCGGCGGCAAGGAGCCATAGGTGAGAAAGTGCTCGCGGAGGTAGTAGATGATCGCCCAGTGATCCTGCTCCAGCGTGCCGCGCCCATCCATCGCGGTGATCAGGCAGGCCATGAACTCGCTCCACTGATGCGGGTCCAGCAGAAAGCCGTCTTCGTCCAGAGGCAGGGCTTGGTGAATTGAGGAGAAACGGTGTTGATGGCGTTGGGCACTCATTGGGTATATCGCTCCAGTGTTGGTGATCGATTAGTTATTTTTATATGCATATCAGCCTGCGCTTAGTCAACTATACGATACCGTGGTCACCCGTCAAGTAGGGTATTCCGTGGTTGACAAGCTCGGGTACCAGATCCCGGAGACCGCGCCCGCATCGTCGTCCGACACCAGAGTCGAGCCGCCCTCGAGCATCGTGATGTCGACCGGACGACCCGCGTATTACCTCGTTTCTTCGTTGCTTTGTTGAGCCAGCCCTCGGCGTGATCCGGTTGGGCTCGCCGGACGGGATGTCGTCTCCCGTCCCTTCGACCTCATTGTCGGTGCATCCGAGCGCGCCGTCCGCGGGGCAGAGAAATCAGCGTTTTCCCGATCAAGGCAGTCCGGCCTGTTGCGGCAAGGATCCCGCCTCGAAACTCAACGCGCGCTGCTGCCATGAACTTGATTGTGACAAGCCGAACGAGGTGTTAGCGTGACCGATTGCGAGCGGCGATGCGCGGGCGTTTCCACTCTTTCTTGAGGCGGCCACCACGTTGATCCGGGCCGCAGGCGGAACGGGAGTGGGAATGAACAAAGCAGATATCGACGGGATTCTGTGCCGACTACGAGAGACCCAGCGGGAGCTGGATAGCGAGATCGATCGGCTGCTGACCGAAGGTCGCGAGCAGTTTCGCTACAGGCTGCGACGCGGCCGAGTCGTGTTTGAACGCGGTATGCGGAGCCTGCATCGGAATCACCGCGTTGGCGTTCTCGCCTATCTGCGCAATGCCCCCGTCTCGTTCATCCTGTCGGCGCCGCTGATCTACGGCATGCTCGTGCCGATGCTGCTGTTGGATGTATCGCTAACCATCTATCAGCACCTGTGCTTTCGCATCTATGGTATTCCGCGTGTGCGTCGCAGAGATTATCTGATCATCGACCGGCACCAACTGGCTTATCTCAACGCGATCGAACGCGTCAATTGCGTTTACTGCGGATACAGCAACCAACTGATCGAGTATGCGCGCGAGGTGGCCGGCCGCACTGAACAGTATTGGTGCCCGATCAAACACGCTCGTCGCAGCTTGGACCCCCGCGCTAGGACCGCGCGCTTCGCGGATTATGGCGACGCGGAGGGTTACAGCGCGCGACTCCAGATGCTGCGCAAGAATTGGGGTGAGGATTCGCTCCGGTAACAGGTTCGCGCGAGCAACGGGGACGCGCCGATTCGCTCTTCGCGTCTGCCCAGCCCGCACTCGTTTGATTGTTTATCAGGTGCGGGGGACGAGTTGCGACGCCGCATCTGCCGCTGGTTCGGAATTCTGACCGATGCGCGGCATTCCGGCTGGCGTGACCGCGTTCACCGAGTGGCCAACAAGTCGTGCACGCGCACGCCGAAGTCCAGAACGGGACCTGGCGAAGAGACCCCCGCCGAGCGCTACCGCATGAATTCCCGGCCTTCCCGGGTGTGAAGCAAAGAACCCCGGATCACCTTCACGTCCGCTCCCTCGCCGACCCGGTTGTAGAGATCAATCACGTCCTGCATCCCCATCCGGATGCAGCCATAGGAGGCCGGACGCCCCAGACGCCACTCTTCAGAGGTGCCATGGATGTAGATCAGTCGGCGGAAGGTATTGCGGTTGTGACGGTCCTTGCCGTTGAGCCAGAGGATACGGCTGACGATGGGGTCGCGGCCGGGCGTGTTCGCCCTGAGGATCTCGCCGGTCGGCCGCCGGCCCTTGAAGATCATCCCCTCGGGTTGGCCCGCGCCGATCTTCCTCGCGATCTCCATGCGCCCGAGCGGCGTTCGGTTGCTGTCGGGCTGGGAACCAAGGCCGAATTTCGAGGTGGAGATGGGGTAGTGCTTAATCGGCTTGCCGTCGCGGAGCAGAAGCAAGCGCTGGTCCTCGACGCTGATCAGTAGCTTGTTGCGGGTGTCCCCGCCGATGGTGTCCTTGCCGGTGCTGCACGCGTTCAGCGCCAGAGCGACGGCGACCACCAGCAGGCCAAAAACTCGATTTCTCAGGGTGAAAGGATTCATGGCTGACGGAGAAGAAATCCAGGCGCGTCTGCGAGTTCAGGGCCGGCTGAAGCCTGAGGGTAGGCAGGGCTCGATGCTCGGTCAAGACCAAACCAAAGGGCTGACAGACCTTGCGATCGGTGTCATTGCACGTCGGTGCGGGAGTCGAGGGCGCAGCCAGCCCGTTGCATCCGGCTGGGCCGTCGCTGCGCTATCGGGCGAGTGCCGCTATCTCCAGCAGCCAGATGGCCACCTCGGCGCTCTGATCCACGCGGGTGTGCATGACCTGGCCCGCGACCCAAGCGCTGTCGGTTGTCTGGGCGGCGATGAGATGGGGCAGGATCTCATTCACCACTGCCCAGTGCTGCCCGAAGACCCTGAATCGCAAGATCTTACGGATGTTCGATGAGGACGCACGCGGTGTTGTGCGCCGGATCATTACAACCTCACCGAGGGTGAATCAGCAGGCGAACGCGAACCGGTTGAATTACCATTCGCCCACATCACTGTCACCGCTGCGAGTGACTCCTTCACGCTGGGTTCAGACAGTCAGTAACCATGGCGTGATCGGCAGTCCGTCGACCCATAGGCGTCATCCTGCCTGGGAGACTGAACGACAGCAAAACACCGCTCAGCGGACGTCCAACTCAGGTTGGTCTGCGATGCGATAGCCCATCGCCCGGTATCCCTGTTGGCGTTTGTCCCACATGCGTCGCAGTGCTGGGTGCCCGGCATCGACAAAGTCGATGATGCGCACGTCGGTCTTGGTCGCATGCTCCCGGTGCAAGCGGCCAGCATATTGCTGCAGTGTCCCCCGCCAGGACACTGGCATTGCCAAGACCAAGGTATCGAGCGGCGGATGGTCGAAGCCTTCCCCGACCAGTTTGCCCGTGGCGAGTAACACACGCGGGGCATCCGGCGAGAGTGCATCGAGCTCGGCGATCAAGGTCACGCGCTGCTTTCTGGACATCCGTCCATACAGCACAAACGGGGATGGGACCTTGCCAGCCAGTGCTGCATGGATGGCATCCAAGTGGCCGGTGCGTTCGGTCAATACCAAGACCTTGCGTCCCCGCTCGAACGCCTCGCGGATGGCATCGACGATAGCGTCAGTCCGATTTTGGTCATTGGCCAGGCAACGAAAGACCTCCTGAATCCCGGCTTCTGGTGGCAGTTCAATGCACCCGGATAGCTCGCGCGGCACGACAGCAAGGTCGCGCGGGGCGCCGGCCGTCTGGGTCGCCGTGTATCGGATGGGACCACACTGCATGCAGATGATGGGCTGTTGGCCGTCGCGGCGGATCGGCGTGGCGGTCAGGCCTAAGACATATTTGGCTTTGACACGTTTGAGGATGTCTTCGAACGAGACGGCGCCGAGGTGGTGACACTCATCCACAATGACCTGACCATAGTCTTCGACGCAAGGGTTGACCTCGCCCCGACGCGACAGTGACTGCATCACGGCAATATCGATCTGGCCGCTGAGCTTGGCCTTTCCGCCGCCGATGATTCCAATCACGCCCTCGTCGACGCCGAGAAAGGAGTGCAGACGTTCCCGCCATTGGTTGAGCAGGTCGGCGCGATGCACGAGGACCAAGGTGTTGACACCGCGGCGGGCGATCATCTCAGCTGCGACGACCGTCTTGCCAAACGCCGTTGGCGCGCAGAGAACACCGGTGTCGTGTTGCAGCATCGCGTTGACTGCCTCGGCTTGATCGGATCGCAGAGTGCCGGCGAACTCGACCTCAAGGGGACTCCCTGAAGACCGCTCGTCGTGGAGTTCGCTGCCAATCGCGTTGTCCCGCAACAGTTCCAGCGCGGCATCAATACAGCCGCGCGGGAGCGCAATATGCCGAGGATAGTTTTCCGCGCAGCCGATCACGCGGGGATTGTTCCAAACCGATAGGCGCATGGCCTGCGCTCGGTAGAAGGCCGGGTTTTGAAAGGCGGCGAGGCGGATCAGCCGATTGGCCAGCGGCTGCGAAAGTTGTGTCTTTTCGATATAGACGCGGTTGGCCAATGTCATGGTGATGCGCTTGGGCATCGGTGTTGGCAGCGCTCTGGCCGCTGGTTCTGGGCGCTTCCAAGGCTCTGCCTGGTCCTCTTCATCAATGAAAGCGATATCCAACGGATGCATCCCGCCGCCACCGCGCAGGATCGCGGGCTCGATATCCTGCGGCGCCATCAGTCCTATCGACGTCAGGAAGGCCCATTGATCTGTGTACGCGTGCCAATTGCTGTCGACAAACAGGCTGCACTGGTTTTCTCGCGGTTGCTTTTGTAACGGCACGGCAATCAGGTTGCCGAAACCGCCCTTGGGTAGCTTGTCCTGGTTTGGGAAAAGTCGGTCATAGGAGGTCAGTTCCAGCTGCCGGGTCCGGGCGCAGGTGTGACTGATCAGGGCGGTGCCAAGCCGACGGGCCTCATGCGCCGGTACACGGTCATCGAAGAAGATCCAGGCATGCGCCCCTTCGCCGGAACGCGAGATTTCGAGCGCGACGGGGACACTCAGGTCCTCGCAAGACTGGGCGAAGGCGCGCGCGTCGGCGCGCCAGTCGGCTTTATCGAAATCGACTGCGAGAAAATAGCAGGTGTCGTCTTCCAGCAAGGGATAGATGCCAATCGTGTGCTTGCCTGCCAGGTGGTCATAGATAACCGTATCGGTCAGTGGAATCAGTACGCGATGACCACAGTCTGCGCACTTAATGCGCGGTTTGTCGCACAGGCCTGCGCGCCATTCGTTGGCGCAAGCCGGTGTATAGCCAGACTTGCCGCTTGGCTTGCTCTCCCAGCGGACCGGAAAGACATCGTCGCGGCCCCGGAACAGCCGACGAAACAGCGCCACTTTCTCGCGCGTTGACAGCCTTGGTGTTTCCCGCTCAGAGACGGGGGGAACGGAATCGGTAGACTCTCGCCACTGGATTCCATGGGCCTTGAGCAACGCAATCAGGCGCGCATTTTCGGCTCTCAGCGCTGCAAGCGTATCCTGCTCAGACATCGAGCCGACCGCTGGCGAGCCTGCCGTCGGCGAATAACGTGTTCAGGCTCTTCGCATCAGCGAGATCGGACCCGTCCGGTTTGATGGGGCTCGAAGGCGCCGCGGGTTGCTTGGTCGCCATAACGGATGGGCCGGGTCAGATCAGCGCGATCTCGTTCTGCAAGAACGCCGCGACGCCGCGACGCCCTTGCTGCCGCAATTTGCCGACAAAGGCTTCCGGTGAGACCGGCGGGTCCTTGAGTGCTGCGCGTTGCGGCTTTGCCGCCGCGGTGACGAGTGCCGGTTCGAGATCCGCCAGATCCAGGATGAAGTCGTCTGGGTGTCGGGGGACGATCTGGAATTCCGCGAGCGTCTCGGTTGGGAAATCCTTGAGATTCATGGTCACGATCGCCTGCGCGCCGCACCGGATCGCGGCGGCCAGCACATGCCGATCATTCGGATCGGTAAGTGACAATTGCTCGGTCAAATGCTCGTAGCCGGTGATCAGACAATCCGGGACGGCCTGGTTCATCAACGTCATCGTTCGCGCTAGCTTCGCTTCGTCGAGTTCCGGCCGGTTGCGCAGCAGGGCGATCAACCACTCGCGCTGAATGGCCTCGGTCCACCGAGCGCGAAAGCGGCGCGTCTGCGCCAGGCGGATCATCAGATCCGGCAGCGGTGCGGGATAGAACAGGCACGCATCATAGACGACCGTGTAACTCGCCACTCAGTGCCCCAAGCCAAGCGCCTGCGCGGCCAGCTCATCCGCCGCCGCGGAGCCTTCCTGGTCGATGCGGTCGCGGTAGTCCATCAGATCCGAAAAGCGGACTCGCCGATGTCGCCCGACTTTGTGAAATGGGATCTCGCCCGCCTCTAACTGCTTGACCAGAAAAGGCCGGGAGACGTTGAGCAGGTCAGCGGCCTGTTGCGTCGTCAGTTCCGCATGAATCGGCACTAGCGACACCGCATTGGCCTGCGCCATTTGGTTCAGGATATCGACCAGCATGTGGATTGCCGAGATCGGCACCGTCACATCGGTGCAGCCGTCAATCAGGCTCAGACGGGCCGATTCGCCTTGTCCGCCGCACGCGGCCAGCAAGCGACTGCTTTCGACCGCCAGCGTCACCTCCGCATCCGTCGGCATTCGCATCCCGCGATAGGTCTGCGCCGTGTTGCTCATCATTGGAACTCTCCGACGTGTCATATTCGGCTTGAAGTATAGCGCCATCGGACAATTCATCGAAATATTCGAAGCGCAGCACCCGAGCAGCGGAACCCTGCGCGGGTTGCGGTTCGAAGCGGGACCTCAGGCAATCCGCAGATCGATTAGAGTGGGAACAGGCAGTCGATGATCGACGGAACTAAGGTAGAGCATCGCAACCCCAGAAGCAGTTTCGGCGGCGGCTATCGAGGGGACTCCAGCCTCTGCCTATCGTCTATGAGGCGACGGCCCTTGGAACTGATACCTGACTGGAATCAGTTCATCGGCGAGCCTGACGCCTCGGACATCGGTAGCTTGCTACACGCGCATGCCAGTACCGGCCGGCCGCTCGGTCCGGATTCCTTTGTCGAAGATCTCGAGCAACGCCTCCAGCGCCCTCTCAAGCGACAAAAGCCAGGACCGAAGCCACCGCAACCCGACTCTCACACGCAGGACCTCTTCGAGCGGCCGGAACGGAGTTAGGTAAACTGTCCCCGGAACTGGGACTCGCGTCGGTTTGTGAACGCAGCGCTATTCTAAAAATTTCAAAGACTTATAAGAATCAAAATGCTAACTTAACGACATTGCGGTGGACCCCTGCTACGTTCGACTTCCCGGTGGAGTGCCTGAGCCGGTGCGGGACCACTTCGACACTCCTCGAACCAAACTTTACTGTGCGCTGGGTGTGTCGGGCTCACCCAAAGCTCTTCGTTCAATAATTGATATTGTCCGTGGGCTCGACTTGCGGGCTCTAATCGTGACAACGACGATTCTAGATGATGATAATAACGATTCGACCGATCAGGTACTTTGCGGATCGCATGTACCTGCTCATTTAGTGAACCCGATGGCAGATATTGCGATTACACACGGCGGTGTGGGTACTGTACAGACGGCCATTCATTCAGGCACTCCGTTAGTGGGAATTCCGATGCATCAAGAGCAGGCAGGAAATATTTCTCTCGTCAATAAGCAAGGTTCCGGGCTAATGTTGTGGAAACAGGAATTAGGCAAAAACACCTTGCGTCAGCACTGGAGACACTTGTTACTGATTCCCGGCTTCGAGAGAGAAAACATGAAACGACAAAAGCTGGAACAGGATAAAGTTGACGGAGCAGCGAAGGCCGCTCAGGAAACAGTCAATTTCCTTTAGAACAGAACTGTATGACAATGGGCGGAAGACCGACGCCGCTAACTCGTCGCGTCTTAGCCCAGGCGTTAGCGTTCAGGTGGTAAATTGAAAGGGAGTTGAAAACCATGCCCAACATCTCAGTTGGACGTGCCGTAAAAATCGCGAAAGAGCAAGCTGAAATGCTTTTTGAAGGCGAAACGCTCCGGAACCTAGCTCTTGAGGAAGTCGAGTTGGATGAGCCTCAGAATCAGTGGATGGTTACCTTGGGATACGACTCGCCACATCTTCTCAAGCGAAAATCAGGGCCGAACCTCTTCCCGACGACCGAGGAAGAAAGGAAGCGCGAGTATAAAATTTTCCGCATTGATGCGAACGATGGGCGTCTAATTTCAATGAAGATGTGGGATGCCTGAAATAGCACATCCGTACCTTGACCATGCGGCGAGGCGCGGAGCCCTGATTGACGGTAATCTGTTAACAGTGCTGCTAATTGGCATGCTTGGGCGCGGGGAAGTCGAAAAGTTCAAGAGAACTCAGGAATATACATCGGAGGACGCCGTTGGCATCGATAATCTGCTGAGCAAGTTTGGTTGGGTGTGTGCAACTCCACACGTTCTTGCCGAAGTCGCCAATCTGCTAGATTGGGTAAAGGGCGACAACCGAGATAAGGTCTTGGATTTCCTCTCGGGTTTCGTTCAGAGCATTTCCGAACGGCATCAGCCGGCAAGAGAACTGGTCGAAACAAAGGTTTACTTCAAGCTGGGGCTAAGTGATGCTGGTCTGGTGAGCCTGTCAAACTCAGAGAATTTGGTGCTCATAACTGCCGATTTGCATCTCTACCAATACGCTTCCGGTTTAGGGGTTCAGGCAATCAATTTCCATCATCTTCGAGAAGCGTGGTTAGTGTGAGTGCCAAGCGAGGCGAGACCGCCAACCGGGAAAATGGGCCAGGGTCAATTAATCGGAGGTGCCGCGATTAAGACGCGGGGTCAACTCAAGTCTCCCCTAGTGCCTTTCTACGCTAGACTTGGCGGCATGGCCAGACCCCCGTCGCCTCGAATTTGCCGGTCCGCTGTACCTTGTGAGCAGTCGCGAAGACGGGCGCGAGGCGATCTTTCTCGCTGCCTCCGGCGAGAAGAAGTCCGAGGCCGTCGCGCACTACGCCCGATTCGTTGCCGAAGGTAAGGGCGAACCTGCCCGCTGGGAGCAACTGAAGCATCAGGTGTTCCTCGGCTCGGACAGCTTCGTGGCATCCATGCGCCGACAGCTCCCGCAGAACCACGACCTCCGCGAAGTCCCGCAAGCCAAGCATCGATCTCCCGTCAAGACGTTACCTGAATATGCGCGCGACAACCGCCAGCGTACCGACGCCATCGTCGCCGCTCATCGCAGCGGGGGCATCGGATTGTCGGGCGTTCACTGATTTCTCCAGGCCAATGACCGCGGCGCCTTGTGCAAGTTGAAGGTCACCAGGAAGTAGGTCGCCGGCACCCGCCGGGCCAATTGATCCCTTTGCCAAATTGATCCCTTTCATTGAGTGTCCCTGTCGTCACCGGTGATCAGACGCGTACTGCTGCGGAAGGTCAGGTAGGCCCAGAACCAATCCCAGATAATCGAGATCCGGTTCCGGACCCCGACCAGGAACAGCACGTGCACGACACCCCAGAACCACCAGGCCATGGGGCCAGCAAGCCGGATCCAGCCAAAATCGGCCACTGCCGCCTTGCGCCCGATGGTCGCTAGGCTGCCTTGGTGGCGGTAGCGGAATGGGGCCGTCTCGGCGCGTCCCCTGGCGCGTCCCCTGACCCGCGCTGTGATCAGCCACGCGACGTATTCGCCTTGCTGCTTGGCGGCCGGGGCAAGACCCGGGACCGGCTTGCCGTCCCAGGCGTGGACAAGCGCGGTATCGCCGACGGCGAAGACTGCCGGCTGTTCAGGCACCGACAGATCGGCCT
>JBATTL010000708.1:0-9416 GCA_049670525.1 Thiohalocapsa sp.
GCATCAGCTGAAGCTGTACCTGAACACCGGACTGGTGTCCGAGCAGCGTCCATTGGGCATCGAGGAGTCGTCCGGCGTCGGGCTGTACCGAACCGAACTGCCGTTTCTCGTGCGCGACCGATTTCCAGGCGAGAACAATCAAATGGAGAACTATCGACGCGTGCTCGAGACATTTGCGCCCCGCCCGGTCACTATCCGGACCCTGGACATCGGTGGTGACAAACCCTTGCCCTATTTCCCGGTCGTTGAATCCAATCCCTTCCTGGGTTGGCGCGGGATCCGCATTACGCGGGACCATCCGGAGATTTTCATCACCCAGGTGCGCGCAATGCTGCGCGCCGCTGTCGGTCTCGGCAACCTCAAGCTGATGCTACCCATGATCACCACCGTCGACGAGGTGGATGATGCCCTGGTCCTGATCCAGCGGGCCTGCGATGAACTCGAGGACGAAGGACACCAGGTCGTGATGCCGCCCGTGGGTGTGATGATTGAGGTGCCGGCGGCGGTCTACCAAGCCGATGTGCTGGCGCGGCGGGTGTCTTTTCTGTCCGTTGGCACCAACGATTTGACCCAATATTTATTGGCAGTCGATCGCAACAACCGGCATGTTGCGGCGCTCTACGACGATCTGCACCCGGCGGTGCTGCGGGCGCTGATGACGGTGGTAGCCGGCGCGCGTGTCCACGGGCGTGAAGTCACCGTTTGCGGCGAGATGGCTGGCGATCCTTTGGCGGCGGCAATGCTGCTTGGTATCGGCGTGGACAGCCTCAGCATGGGGGCCGGCAGTCTGCTGCGGGTCAAGGGCGTAATCCGCAGCATCAGCCGCGCGCGTGCCCGCGAGTTGCTCCGCATCG
This sequence comes from Thiohalocapsa sp., assembly GCA_049670525.1. Taxonomy (GTDB): domain Bacteria; phylum Pseudomonadota; class Gammaproteobacteria; order Chromatiales; family Chromatiaceae; genus Thiohalocapsa. The sequence continues at coordinate 855 of JBATTL010000708.1, forward strand.
TGCTGCAATGCGAGACCGGTCACGCAGTGCGCCAAGTCCTATTGAATGCACTGGAGGACCTTGGCCTCGGAGGTCTGGTCCGGCCTGGCCGATAACTTCAACTGCTGCCGCCTCAGCCAAGCCCACGCGTTGCTAAATAAACCAAATCGACGAAGAAGCGAAGCTAGCGCTATGCATGGAGCAACCATATGGGAGAACCGATAGGGCGCATCGACAAGTGTTCTTCGCGATTCGTCCTGGTCAACTGGTTGCGCGTTTGATCCTGGCGGCCAACACAGCCCGTTCCAACAACTCGCCGTGGGCGTGTCGTCAAGCCAGCGCCGGGTACACCAACTGCAGCTGTTCCAATGGTCGCGACGCGCCGGGCGGGGAGTACCGCGCGTAGCGTTGGACCTCGGCCGCGCCCATGGGGCCGGCAACTCGATGTAGCTCCGTCAGTCGGGCGCCCTGCCGCACCAGGTAGATGATGTAGGTGTGGCGCAAGACCTCCGGGATGACTTCATGGGCGTGTGCTAAGCCGGCGTCCATGGCGAGCAGCGGGATGCGGTGGTAAAGCTCTTCCAGCGCATGCACGGGGTCGTCACGCCATGCTGGCAGCGGGTTCGCGATCCCCAGCAGCCGGCATAGGCTAGGAGCCAGTATGATGGCGCGTGCGCCGCCGCCATTGACACGCAAGCGGCAGTCCGAAGGATCAAAGTCATCCTCGGAGAGTTCGTTAAGTTCATCCAACCGAAGCCCCGAGAGCAAGAGTCCGATCAGCTGCCGTTCGTCGTCACTCGCCAGATCCCAAAGCGCCTCGACCTCGCCGCCCATCAGCTGCCGCAAGGGAATATCCGGCAGCGCGCCCGTCGGCGGCGCGCCGAGCCCTTGGTTGCTCTCGCGCCGCGTAAAATGCGGCTGCAGCTGGCCGTCTTGGTTCGCGCCAGGTTCCGGGTCCTTGCCCCAGATACGCACGCCGGTCACCGGCATAGGGGCAGGCCGGGCGTTCGCTCTCGCGTCCAGAAACAGCAGGGTTAGCACTGTCGCCAGTCCTGCCGCCGCAGCGGCGAGTGCGCTGAAGCTGAGGTCGCGCAGGTAGTGCGGGTGCACCGGATCGCGTGGGGCATAGGCGGGCTCGATGACCTCGATCTGTGGGTACTCGTCCACCGCCTCTGTCTCCAGTGCGGTGCGCTCCACCTCCGTGTCGCGTTGCATGGTCTCTAATTCCGTGAGGTCGGATTTGAGGTCTTCGTACTCGGTGAAGCTCGTGCTAAAGCGCGATGCCGTGAGCTTTTGTCCACCCAACTCGCGCTGCAGCGTCAGCACCCGAGCGGTCGTGGATTCGACCAGCTGGCGTGCTTCATTGATCACGTCCCGCCGCCCCTGGCGGGCCATTTCGTCGATCCTCGCCTCGATTCGCGCGAGCCGTTCAGGCAGTGCGCGTTTGCTCGGGTCGTTCTGAATGAACATGTCCGTGTAGCGCTTCTTCTGCTGTGCTACCTGAACACGCAACTCCGCGGCCTTTTCCTGTAGCGCGCGGAGGGCCGCGGCCTGCCCCTCTGGCATGACGATTTCGCCATTGGCGAGGGCCGCTTCCAACGCCCGAAGCTGGGCGCGAGCCTGGATTGCTTCTTTCTCTGCCTCGGCCAGCGATGTCTGCAATGCTTGCAGACGACTGAGGGCCTGATTGCCGTCGCGCTCCAGCGTGACGATATCGTGAGTTTCGCGAAAGGCGTCGAGCGCGAAGCGTTTCTGCTGAATCTTGTCTTCCAGCCCGCTCGCCTGTTCATCGAGTTGTTGCAGCCGGCCGCCGACCTGATCGGAGATCTCCTTTTGGCGCAACGCCTCGTAGGCATTCAGCCAATGATTGACGATGGCAGCAAGCAGATCGGGATTCGCGCCGATCGCGCTCATCTCAACCAGATTGGTGCTGGGAATCGAATCAACCGACAAGAGCGGGCGCAGATCATCCGGAGTCAGCAGCTGCGGCTCAACCAGCACCGAGTCCAGGGGAGTCTCATGCACGCGCTCGAGCGTTTCAGCCAGCAACTGCCTCCCTAGCAAGAGTTGGCGCTGAATTGCAACATGCTGAACGTCCGGGTTGTTGCCGCCAAAGCCACTCCGTGACTCAGGGACGATGGTCAGCACCGCGGCGGCGGCGCGATAAACCGGTGGTCTGGCGAAATTCCAGATGCTTGCGGGTACCAGTACCAGTGCGAAAACGGCCAGAAACCAAAAAAGCAGCGGCCGCGCGTCGCGGCCGGGGGACCGGGGCGACCGCACCTGTTCCGAGCGCGTGACGACCTCGATTTGCGGTACACCGCGCCGTAGGCCGTCGGATCGAGCGTCATCCGGTCCTTCCAGCGGTCTTGGGCCTCGGGGCGTCATGGTGGCGGACTCCCGTCGCGGTGGGTGCTGCTGTCGGTAGCGCCTCTGGCCTCAGTCCGCGGCGTGGTACGGTCGGCTCTGTTCGTGTACGGCTTCCACCATGGCCGCGGCGTGCTCCGGCTTCACATCCGGATGGATACCGTGACCCAGGTTGAAGACGTGGCCGGAGCCGGCGCCATAGCTCGCCAGGACGCGGCCCACCTCGCGGCGGATGCGCTCAGGAGAGGCGTATAGCGTGCAGGGGTCGAGATTGCCCTGCAGTGCGACCTTGCCGCCCACCATGCGTCGGGCGTCGGAGAGATCGGTGGTCCAGTCGACACCCAGGGCATCGCAGCCGGTTTCCGCCATGCGGTCGAGCCACTGGCCTCCGTTCTTGGTGAACAGCACCACCGGCACCCGGCGTCCGTCCGCCTCGCGTGTCAGACCGTCGACGATACGTTCCATGTAGCGCAACGAGAACTCCCTGTAATCGCCTGGGGTCAGTACGCCGCCCCAGGTATCGAAGACCATGACGGCCTGGGCGCCGCTTGCGACCTGCGCGTTGAGGTAGTCGATAACGGTATCGGCCACCTTGCCCAGCAGTGCGTGCATCAGTTCTGGGCGGTCGAACAGCATCGCCTTGCTATGGGCAAAGTTCTTGGTGGTACTGCCCTCTATCATGTAGGTGGCCAAGGTCCACGGACTCCCCGAGAAGCCGATAAGCGGCACCCGGCCGTCGAGTTCACTGCGAATCACCGATACCGCATCCATGACATAGCGGAGGTCACTGGACATGTCCGGCATACCGATGCGCTTGACGTCATCGGCGTTTCGCACTGGGCGCTCGAAGCGCGGACCCTCACCTTCGGTGAAGTAGAGGCCAAGGCCCATGGCGTCGGGTATCGTGAGAATGTCCGAGAACAGAATCGCCGCATCCAGCGGGAAGCGTTCCAAAGGCTGGATCGTAACCTCGCAGGCTAGCTCCGGGTTGCGGCAAAGATCCATGAAACTGCCGGCCTTCGCGCGCGTCGCCCGATATTCGGGCAGGTAACGACCGGCCTGGCGCATCATCCAGACGGGGGTGTATGAAACGGGCTCGCGCAGCAGGGCGCGTAGGAAGGTATCGTTTTCGAGCTCGGTCACTGGACAGGGTTCCGGTGCGGGTGTGTTTTGGGCGTCATTTGGACGGTGCAGGATACTACAGCAGGCAATGCGGCGGGCAGCGGGTGCCACCGCCCGTCTTGATGGCACACTGGTTCATGACGGGCGCATCGGGGAGTGCAGGTCGCGCTCGAAGCAACAACCGTTACAATCGGCGAATGGACGTTTCTCATATCCTCGATTCTCTCAACGACGCTCAGCGCGAGGCCGTGACCGCCGAGTCCGGTAATCGGCTGGTGCTGGCCGGTGCCGGCTCTGGCAAGACCCGCGTGCTGGTGCACCGCATCGCCTGGCTGATTCAAGTGGAACAAGTGCGGCCCTGGGCGTTGCTGGCCGTGACTTTCACGAACAAGGCTGCGCGCGAGATGCGCACGCGCATTGAGGAGATGCTCAGCGAACCGGTGGGTGGTATGTGGGTGGGCACCTTCCATGGGCTGGCGCACCGTTTTCTGCGGGCGCATTGGAAGGATGCGGGGCTACCGCAGCAGTTTCAGATCCTCGACTCTGATGATCAGTTCCGACTCGTCAAGCGTTTGCTGAAGGCGATGGGACTGGACGAGGCGCGATGGCCGCCACGGCAGATCCAGGGCTATATCAACAAGCAGAAAGACGAAGGCCGTCGGGCAGAGCACATCGACAGCGGTGGCGATTTTTACCAGCATCAGATGATCGAGCTGTATCGGGAGTATCAGCACGCCTGCGAGCGCGGCGGCGCCGTGGATTTCGCCGAGCTTCTGTTGCGCACCCACGAGGTGCTGCGGGACCGCCCCGATTTGTTGCATCACTACCGGGAACGCTTCCAGCATATCCTGGTGGACGAGTTCCAGGACACCAACGCCATCCAGTATGCCTGGCTGCGTTTGCTGTCCGGCGACGACGACAATCTGTTCCTGGTCGGGGACGACGACCAGTCCATCTATGGCTGGCGCGGGGCGCGGGTCGAGAACATTCAGAGTTTCCAGCGTGATTATCCCAACACCCATGTGGTGCGCATGGAGCAGAACTACCGCTCCACCGGCAACATTCTTGGCGCTGCAAATGCGCTGATCGCGAATAATCCCACCCGTCTCGGCAAGAATCTGTGGACCGACGACGGTGCCGGTGAGCCAATTCGCCGTTATGCGGCGTTCAACGAGGTCGACGAGGCGCGTTTCGTTATTGAGCGCATCCGCCGATTTTGCGAAGACGAGGGCCTGCGTCGCTCGGATTGCGCGATTCTGTATCGCACCACCGCGCAGTCGCGGCTGTTCGAGGAATCGCTGATCCAGGCGGCCATCCCCTATCGCGTGTACGGCGGGCAACGGTTCTTCGAACGCATCGAGATCAAGGACACGCTGTCCTATTTGCGTCTGGTCGCGAATCCCGACGACGATGCCGCCTTCGAGCGCGTCGTCAATGTCCCGGCTCGGGGCATCGGCCCGCGCACCGTCGATGCCCTGCGTCTTCATGCTCGCGAGGCGGGCAGGTCACTCTGGCAGGCGGCGCTGGATGTGCTGTCCACACCGATGTTGCCGGCGCGGGCAACCGGCGCGCTGCGCCAGTTCGTGGATCTCATCCGAGGTATGGAGCGAGGCTCCCCTAACGGCGAGGACAGGGAACTGCCTGAGCTGTTCCAGGATGTCATCGAGGCCAGCGGCCTTCCGGCCCATTACGAAAAGGACAAAGACGGTAAGGGCATCGACCGGCTCGAGAACCTTGAGCAGCTGGTTGAGGCAGCGCGGCGTTTTGCTGCCGAAGCAAGCGACGACGAAGGCGATTTGCTGGCCAGCTTCCTGGTCCATGCCGCACTCGAGGCCGGCGACGCTCAAGCTGATGGTGGCGAAGACAGCGTGCAACTAATGACGCTGCACAGCGCCAAGGGTTTGGAGTTCCACACGGTGTTCATCACCGGCGTCGAGGAGGGACTTTTCCCGCATAGTATGTCGGCGGACGATCCCGGAAGGCTGGAGGAGGAACGGAGGCTCTGCTACGTCGGTATGACCCGTGCGCGGGAGCAGCTCTACTTGACGCATGCCGAGTCCCGACGTTTGCACGGTCGCGAAGAGTCGCCGATGCCGTCGCGCTTCCTGCGCGAAGTGCCATCGGAATTGCTGGAAGAGGTAAGAGGCGGGGGCGTTGCGCGGCGCGGTACTTCCGCGATGCCGGTTTCAGGCGCCGGCGCGGCGACGGCTGGTTTCCATCTCGGGCAACAGGTGATGCACCCGAAGTTCGGGCAGGGTGTGGTGCTGAACAGCGAAGGTTCCGGGGCTGGGGCCCGAATCCAGATCAATTTCGAGTCGGTCGGTGCGAAATGGCTCGTGCTCGCCTATGCTCGGCTCGAGGCCGCAAGCTGACCTGGCCTGCGCCCCAGCCTGTCGATACCCTTGTCCTTGATTGCGTTAGAACGATTTCGCGCCGTTGAGCCGTCGGCCCGGCCAGTGCCCCGGGATTCAAACGATCTGATATTGATTTCCTCGGGCGTCCCGCTGAACGCGGTGTTGCTCAATACGGCTCTGGCGTGGATCATCCGGCTGCGGCGCTGCAAATGAGCGCACGCGGGTTGGACCCGGACGACGACCGATCGTCGTCCGGCAAGCTGGCTACCGACCCATCGGAACAACCAAGACCGACAACACGAACGAGGAGCGCGATATGCAACGCCGAGCCTTTTTGACAAGCGCCGGTGCCGCGACCGTGGCATTGGGCGCAGGTATCAAGACCGCCGAGGCCAAGCCCGAGCACAAATGGAAAATGGTCACGACCTGGCCGAAGAACTTCCCAGGGCTAGGCACCGGCGCCAACAAACTCGCGGAACTGATTGGCGAAATGAGCGGCGGGCGCATCGAGGTCAAGGTTTACGGTGCAAAGGAATTGGTGCCAGCCTTTGAGGTGTTCGACGCGGTTTCTCAGGGCACCGCGGAGATCGGCCATGGCGCCGCCTATTACTGGAAGGGTAAGAGCGAAGCCGCACAGTTTTTTGCCACTGTACCGTTCGGGTTGACTGCCCAGGAGATGAACGGCTGGCTATATCATGGTGGTGGCCTCGATCTGTGGACGGAGCTTTATGCGGAGTTTGGTCTGGTGCCTGCGCCGGCCGGCAATACCGGCGTACAAATGGGCGGTTGGTTCAACAAAGAGATCAATTCTGTCGATGACTTGTCTGGCCTGAAAATGCGGATTCCGGGTCTGGGAGGGGAGGTCCTGAAACGTGCCGGCGGCACGCCGGTGAACCTGCCCGGAGGCGAGCTGTTCACATCGTTGCAGTCCGGCGCTATTGATGCCACCGAGTGGGTGGGCCCGTACAACGACCTCGCCTTCGGCCTTTACAAGGCGGCCAAGTATTACTATTACCCAGGATGGCACGAGCCCGGCACGACCCTGGAGGCGATGGTCAACAAAGAGGTGTTCGACGCGTTGCCGAATGATTTGCAGTCGATCGTGTTGAATGCCTGTAAGGTGGTCAATCAAGACATGCTGGCCGAGTACACCGCTCGCAATCCGGCGGCGCTGCAGACGCTGCTAAACGAACACGGAGTCGATTTGCGCAAGTATCCCGACGACGTGCTTGCCAAACTGCGCGAATTGTCCAACGAGGTGGTTGCGGAGATCGCCAATAAGGACGCCTTTTCGCAAAAAACCTTTGCCTCTTATCAGAAATTTCTGAAGCAGGCGAAGGAATGGAGCGCCATCTCTGAGCTGACCTATCTCCAGGCGAGAGATCAGGCCTGAGCCTCGATACCGAACCGGCCCGTGGCGGGGCCGATACCGGCCGCCGCTTTGCGGCCGGCCCACCGCCGCTTGCGCTCTACGTGCACCTGCCATGGTGCCTTCGCAAGTGTCCGTATTGTGACTTCAACTCCCACGTTCCGCGGCAGCAGATTCCGCAGGATCGTTACGTGGGTGCATTGCTAGCGGATCTGGAAGCGCAGCTCGACTTGACCGGAGACCGCCGTTCGCTGGTGTCTCTGTTCATCGGCGGTGGGACGCCGAGCCTGTTCTCGGGGGACGCGGTCAAACAGCTGCTTGACGGCGTTCGTGAGCGCTGCCGGCTCGCCCCTGACGTCGAGATCACTCTGGAAGCCAATCCGGGCGCGGTCGACATGCGCCACTTCCATGATTACCGGCGTGCCGGCGTGAACCGACTGTCCATCGGCGTACAGTCGTTGTCCGCGACGCATCTGACGGAACTCGGGCGAATACACGACCCAGGACAGGCGCTGGATGCGTTTGCGACCGCGCGCGCGGCTGGCTTCGGCAACGTCAATCTGGACATGATGTTTGGGCTGCCTCGGCAAACCATGGCGGGGGCACGAAATGATCTCGCGCGCCTGATCGATCTGGAACCGGAGCACATCTCCTACTATCAACTGACATTGGAACCAAACACGGCGTTCGCCTATGCGCCGCCGCCGATTCCCGACGAGGATCAGTTGGGCGATATGCAGGACCAGGGTACGGCGATGCTGGCCGATGCGGGATACCGGCGCTACGAGATTTCTGCCTACGCCCGCCCCGAGCAGCTCTGTCGACACAATCTCAACTACTGGTGCTTTGGCGACTACCTGGGGATCGGGGCCGGCGCGCACGGTAAGGTTACGGATGTTGCGACTGCCGTGGTGGAGCGCCGTTCGTGCCGACGTCATCCCGATGCGTATCTCGACGATGCCGGTCAGCTTTCCACCAGACGCAGACTTTCGGATCACGAGCTGATCCTGGAGTTCGCCATGAACGTGCTGCGGCTGATCGATGGGGTCGATCCCATACTATTTCAGCGCACCACGGGTCTGACGCTGGAGCGCATCGAGCCGTCGATAGCGCGGGCCCAGGAAGAGGGCTTGTTAGTTCAGGGATCCAGCCGATTTCAAGCGAGCGCGCTCGGGCTCACATTTCTAAATGACCTTGTGGCACGATTCGATCGCGTCTGAGCGGCTCTAGCGCTCGCGACGATCGGAGCCATTTGCGCAGTCTGTAGCTTATTGAATTGAATGGACCTACAAGCCGGCTCGGATTGCGTTTACCCCAGCGGCGAACGAACAATCAATGACTTGCGCGTGAGGCCTGGTCGCGTGCTGGAAA
>JBATTL010000709.1:0-4147 GCA_049670525.1 Thiohalocapsa sp.
AAGCTGGCCCGCACCACCTTGAGGTCGCGGTGGTATTCCGGGGGTGCGACCGTCCGTGGCCGACCGGTCTGCAGCCCGTGCTCGATCGAACGTCGCGCGATATCGAGCAGCACGGAACGCTGCGCCGGCTGCAATTTGCTTGGCGATTCAGACGAATTCATAGGCGCCATAGCCCACCACGCTGGAGCGATCGCCGGCGGTGTCGCCCGAGTTGCGAAGATCGAGCGTGCGCACCTGCCAGCCGTGATGTCGGGCCACCTGCAAGAGGCCGCGAATCGGAAAGGCCCCGCATGCATCTTGCGGACCGATCCGGGTTGGTTCGAGCTGCTCGATATGCGTGGTCGTGGCTCGATCTCGCTGCTGGGCGCTGGGATAATCGAGATAGTGACTAAGATCGGAACTGACGATGATCAGTGTGTCGTCGCGGAGCAGGGCTTCGATCACGCCGGCGACATCGTCGCTGTCGGCATCCCCGACGATCAGCGGTACGAGTTCGAAATCATCGAGCAGGCCCTGCAGGAAAGGCAGCTGCACCTCCAACGCATGTTCCTGGACGAATGCTGCATCAAACAGCCGCACACCGGGCAAAGACTCGATCGTTTCGATTGCGGCGCGGTCGACCGGTACGTCGCCCAGCGGCGTCTGGAAGGCATCCGCATTGCTGGTCGCGATGCCCTGAAATGCCACGCGGTGGGATGGTGCCAGCACCGCGACCCGCCGAATCTGTTTTCTCCACGGCCGCGCGGCGGCGTAAGCGCTAGCGGCGATCGGACCGGAGTAGACATAGCCGGCATGCGGCGCGATCAGCGCATGCGGTTGTGCGCCGGCATCGATCCGCGCGTCGGTGAGATAGCCCGAGACCGCGGCGTGCAGCGCCTGCTGCGACTGCGGATAAAAAATGCCAGCAACAACCGATGGTTTGATGTGCATTATGGCCGCCTGTCGTCGATTGACCTGCTAACTTTAATAGATAGCGCCGTTCAACAAATCAAGCCGAGACCTTGCGCATGATCAACAGCACGATTGATGGCCGCTATTGGCACATGATGGATGACGGCCGCATTCAATGTGACCTCTGCCCCCGTTACTGCCATCTCAAAGACGGACAACGCGGCCTGTGTTTTGTCCGCACCCGCCAGGGCGACCGCATGGTCTCGACCACCTATGGGCGTTCGAGCGGCTTCTGTGTCGACCCGATCGAGAAAAAACCGCTGAATCACTTCCTGCCCGGTACGCCGGTGTTTTCGTTCGGCACCGCCGGCTGCAATCTCGCCTGCAAGTTCTGCCAGAACTGGGATATCAGTAAATCTCGCGAAATCGACACCCTGGCAGCCAGCGCATCGCCCGAGACCATCGCTGCCACGGCCGCGCGCCTTGGCTGCAGCAGCGTGGCCTACACCTATAATGATCCCGTGATCTTTCTCGAATATGCGATTGATACCGCCCAGGCCTGCAGGGCGCAGGGTCTGAAGTCTGTCGCGGTCACCGCCGGTTACATTTGCGACGCGCCGCGGCGGGAATTCTTCGCCTACATGGATGCCGCCAATGTAGACCTTAAGGCGTTTACCGAGACTTTCTATCACAAGCTGACCGGCGGTCACCTGTAGCCGGTGCTCGACACGCTGCAATACATTCACGACGAAACCGACTGCTGGCTCGAGGCCACTACCCTGCTGATCCCCGGCGAGAATGACAGTGAGGCCGAGCTGGAGCGCCTGGCAGCCTGGTTCATCCAGACCCTAGGACCGGATGTGCCGCTGCATTTTTCGGCGTTCCACCCCGACTTCAAGATGACCGACCGCCCGCCGACGCCCTTGGCGACGCTGCAGCGAGCACGGCGCATCGCGTTACAGGCCGGGCTGCACTATGTCTATGTCGGCAATGTGCATGACCCGGAGGCCGACAGCACCTGGTGCCCCGGTTGTGGAGAGCGCGTCATCGAGCGCGACTGGTACCGTCTCGGCGAGTGGCGGCTGACAGACCAAGGTCAGTGCGCCCATTGCGGTTACGAAATCGCCGGGGTATTTGAGGAACGACCCGGCGACTGGGGGTCGAACCGCCTGCCGGTGGCGATGCATGAGCCGACTGTCGGTCGCTGAGGCCCGCGCTCGGCGATCAAACGGCCGGTCGGATAGGCGAGGATGCTGAAATGCGGGTGGTCCATTGCTGCGAGGCTGCACCTGGTCTGCCGAGCGCGGGTGAGATAATGCTTACTGTGCACGGCACCGACGATCAGAGCCAGCCGATGCAGGACCCCGTCCGGATGATCTAACCCGTTGGAGAAGGTCAGCACGTAGCCCGTCGGAGGCCCCACTTAGGCGGTAAGGCCCGCCGCGTTGACGTTGTCGATACGACGGTCTCCGACATGATCGCCGTGCGTTTAGTCATCCTCGATTCTCGTTCTTGCCAGCGGTTTAGATTCGTTCCCAGAGCGCATGCAGACGCCCGAAGTCCTGCTTGGTGCGGATGCGCTCGGGAAAGATGGGTCTGGGATGCGGCTTGCCGATCTCGGCCACCCGGTAGGCGAACACGTAGTCCGGTTCCACGCCCATGCGCAGGTCGCCGATAACCACATCATTGCCGTCCGGCATGACCCGGTAGAGGCCCTTGGTGAACCACTGCAGGCGTTGCACCGAAGGTAACTCTTCGATTCCCGTCAGGAGGTCGGGCCGGTGCTCGTAATGCGCGAGGGTCAAACCCTTTTTCGGGCTGACCAACGACCATAGCCCCTCGAAGTAGCCGTTACCGTTCACGCCTACCACTCGCCAGAGCAGAGTGTTGAAGGGTGTGGGCTGAACGTGCAGGTATTCGTAGCGCACGGCCTCCCGTGCCAGGATGTCCCGCACCGCATGGTCGGCGTAGAACTTGGCGCCCACGCTCCAGGTCAGGTAGAGACTGCTCAAGGCCAGACCAGCCAGGTTCCAGCGCCAGGCCCGCTTCGGATCACGACGAAGGAGCGACGCCGCGAGTAACCCGGCGGCCAGTGGCAGGGTGTAAAGCGGGTCGATGATGAAGATCGTCGCCCAGCCCACTGGCGGCATTGGTAACGGCCAGAGGGCCTGGGTGCCGTAGACAGTGAAGCAGTCGAGCAAGACGTGGGTGCCGAAGACAAGTAGCACCAGACGATACCATCCGCGTCGCTCATCGGCCGTGCCGGGGTGCAGCTTCACGATAAGCCTCACGATCAAAGGCGTGATTACCGCGAGGACGAAGATGGAATGGCTCGGCCCCCTGTGCCAGGTGAAGGCGTTCACCGGGTCAGCGAATGGATAGAACACGTCCAGATCCGGCAGGGTACCGAGTACAGCACCCCACAGGGGCGCCTTATTACCAGCGTGGCGGCCGAGGGTCGCCTCGCCGACGGCGGCACCAAGAAAGGCTTGGGTGATTGAATCCATGGAGTTGTCGATGGTGCCCGGCGCGCCGGATTCAACGGCGGGCGTCACCGATGCCATTTGCCCCTGATCTCAGCCCCGGCCACCTGTCCAGAATTGAATGCGCGATCGGGAGCCAAGTACGATCGCGCCAGAGTTCAGCGTGTCCCACTTGCTCCGCGTTGTCCGCCGGCCGTTCGCGCAAATCCCGCGGGAAGTGGTCGCGCAGCCAAACCGGCTCGGTCACTTGGACAGGTCACGCAGCGTGCTGCGGTATTGCCTCAAGCCCTCTTGCGCGGTCTCCATTTCGCGCTCTAACCCCGGATCGAACGTCGAGAGCCGGTAGCCGCCTTCCGGCGCGTCGGTGAGGACCAGCTTGTCGCTATCGCCGAAGCGCAGCTCGCTGGTGGAGGGATTGCTGGAGCAGATCGACTTTTTGCTCGAGGGAAACCGCAGGCAGGCAGAGTGCATTGCGCGGCTGCGTGACGAGATCGCGGTACTCAAGGGACAACACAGGCGAGGCCGAGGTGCAAGCCCAGCGGCATGGAGGGCAAAATCGGCCGCGATGTTGATGGATCCGATGGCGAGGACGGTGCCGACGATGATTGGAGCATGCGTGAGCCGCGCAAACGGGCCGGGTCGTCGTAACCCAGCATGAGACCGGCAACAAGGATTTCCCGTCGTGGATTAGAAGTGGGGCCAATTTCGCCTATTGGGCTTAGAGACGAAAAAGGCTCAGCACCCCGTTGATGCTAAGCCTTTCCGTTTTATGG
>JBATTL010000710.1:0-4817 GCA_049670525.1 Thiohalocapsa sp.
GCTCAGGTGGTCGCGCCCTGGCGACGGGTTGTGGTGGTGGTCGGCGAACAGGCGCCGTCACGTTGGGTTGAGACACCCGCGGGGCGGACGTCGAGACGCTCGTCGGAGGGTCCATCAGCACCGTATATTCCTTGACCATCCGACCTTGAGGCCACAGGACCTCGATCAAGAAATCGAGATAGGGCTCGCGAATCGGTTCACGACTCGTGACCTGAACAATGGCCTCGCCCGACGGGCCAATCATCGGCGTGAACTTGAGCCGCGTCAGAAAATGCGGCCGTTCTGCCCCCGCCTCGCTGAAATCCTCGCGACTGGCGAGGCGCGCCTTGACGGTGTCGAGTTCGTCGGTCTTGACGTCGGAAAGAGCGATCTCCGCATAGAACGGTTGGTTTAGCGCCGATTGCGCGCGCAGACCTCCAAGTCCCAATGCGGCTGCGGTACTCGCCAGGGATCCGAGCATTATTGCAAAGATCGCGGGCAAGATCGGTGTGCGGAACATCCTGGCTCCTCGCCAAAGCTGCGGCTTGGCGTACGCGAACCGGGTAATGGTCAACCCCTCAAAGGTCGGCGTGCATTTTGCCCAACGGCATTTGCCTCCGACAACCTCTTCGACTAAAACGCCGACGCCCTGCTCCGGCAATTCAGAACGAATCGATTCAACCACGGGGGACGTGCCTCCTTATGACCACCCAAGGACATGGACACCGGACCACCGGCATGCCGTTGGTGAGCACCAACTCAACCACGACTATAGCGGACACCCCTGTCTATCACCAATGATTCGAAGTCCTGACGAACTCATTCACCGCGATAGCAATAGGCGCAACATCCGGCGCAACGGCTCGGCGGCACCCCAGAGGAGTTGATCGCCAACGGTGAACGCCGAAACAAAGGTCGGCCCCATATTCATCTTGCGGAGGCGACCGATCGGAATATCCAATGTTCCGCTGACAGCGGCCGGCGACAATTCGGTGATAGTCCGCCCGCGTTCATTCGCGACCACACGCACCCAGTCGTTCGCACCGGAAATCATGTCGGCAATCTCGTCGATGGGAACATCACGGCGTAGCTTGATCGTCAGGCCCTGGCTGTGGCACCGCATCGCACCGATACGCACGCAAGTCCCGTCAATGGGTACGGGATCGTCTGCACGCCCTAGAATCTTATTGGTCTCGGCATAGCCCTTCCATTCCTCCCGTGACTGACCATTGTCGAGTTGCTTGTCGATCCACGGGATCAAACTTCCCGCAAGCGGCACCGTGAACAACTGGTCGGGGAAGGCGGCGCCACGCATGGTCGCGCTAATCTCCAAGTCGACGTCAAGAATCGAACGCTCGGGATCCGCCAGTAGATCGGCGACGCCGTCGTGCAGCGCCCCCATCTGGGTCAACAGTTCACGCATGTTGCGGGCGCCGGCGCCGGAGGCTGCCTGGTAAGTCATGACGCTGATCCAGTCGACCAGATCCCGGCGCATCAGGCCACCGACGGCCATTAGCATCAGGCTAACGGTGCAATTGCCTCCGATAAAATCGCGTTTACCAGCGCCCAGCGCCTGTTCGATGACATCTAGGTTAACCGGGTCTAGGATAATCGTGCTGTCCGCTGCCATGCGTAGCCTGGATGCGGCGTCAATCCAATAACCCTTCCAACCGCTAGCCCGTAGCGGTTGGAACACCCGTGAGGTAAAATCGCTACCCTGACAGGTGACGATGGCGTCCATGGCAGCCAGCGCTTGCAAGTCGTGGGCATCCTGCAGCGGCTGCGCACCGAGGCCCAGATCCGGTCCGGCCTCTCCCTGCTGCGATGTGCTGAAGAAGACCGGCTCAGAAATTTCTGAGAAATCACCCTCGTCACGCATGCGACCCATCAGGACCGAGCCGACCATGCCGCGCCATCCGACGAAACCCACCCGATTCATGCTTGTGCTCCGAAATAGAGACTCGACTGGACGTAGCGTCCGTTCAATACGCGCCCAGGATGCTGATTATAAGGACCGAACGGAGGGAGCGCTGGAACCGCGTTCTCAGAACCAGAGCACCGAAACTAAAGGCTGAACAAGCGCCGCGAGCGAGGAAAAGATCATGCCTTCAGCACTCACCGTTTGGGACGAACGCTCTGCCAGCCGCGCGTGCCAAGGGCCACCAAAGCCACAAAGCCCGGAAACCCTGCTCTTGGTTCAACGGGCCGGCGACCTACCGGCACGCGCCGATGTTATCAATCAACCGGTTGCTTCCGAACAAGCCGGGGAAGATCCGAATACTGGGCGGGCGCGGGCGTATCGCGCGGGATAGCGCACCGGGTCCTATCAGCCTTCGCCGCCATCACGCATCGCAGAGACGACGGCATCGCCCATCTGAGCCGTGCCAACCTTTTCCGCACCTTCGGAAAGGATATCCGGCGTGCGAAGACCCCTGTCAAGGACCGCGAAAACGGCAGCTTCAACCCGTTCCGCATGCGCCGCGGCACCCAGAGAGTAACGCAGCATCATCGCCACCGACAGGATCGTCGCCAAGGGATTGGCGACACCGGAGCCGGCAATATCGGGTGCCGAACCATGGATAGGCTCATACATTCCCTTACCGTCTGCATCCAGGGACGCCGACGGCAGCATGCCGATCGAACCGGTCAACATGGCCGCGCAGTCGGATAGGATGTCGCCAAACATATTGGTGGTCACCATGACGTCGAACTGCTTTGGCGCGCGCACAAGTTGCATGGCGGCATTGTCAACGTACATGTGGCTCAGTTCGACCTCCACGTAGTCCTCGCCGACGCGCGTCGCGACTTCACGCCACAGTTCGGTGCATTCCAGCACGTTGGCCTTATCGACGGAGCAAACGCGTTTCCCACGCTTCATCGCGATATCGAATGCGACGCGACAGATGCGGTCGATCTCGGACTCGCTGTAGACCAGCGTATTGACGCCGCGGCGCTCGCCCGAAGCCGTGGTCTCGATGCCGCGAGGTTGCCCGAAATAGATGCCGCCCGTTAGCTCGCGGACGATGAGAATGTCCAGACCTGAAACGACATCGGCGCGCAGCGTCGAGGCGCTGGCGAGTTGCGGGTAAAGGATGGCTGGCCGCAAATTGGCGAACAAGCCAAGCTCAGCACGCAGACCCAGCAATCCCTTTTCCGGTCGCACGGCGATATCCAGCGGTTCCCATTTCGGCCCACCGACCGCGCCAAGCAGCACCGCGTCCGATTCTCGCGCCAGATCGAGGGTGGCCGCGGGTAGCGGATGGCCGGCGGCATCGTAGGCGGCGCCGCCGACCAAGGCCTCATCCATGTCGACGTTGAGGCCAAAATCATCCCGCAAACAGGACAACACCTTGACAGCCTCGTCAACGATTTCCGGGCCGATGCCGTCTCCGGACAGGATAAGGATCTTCTTGCTCAACTCTTGCTCCAGTGGGCCGGGTCCTTTGAATTGAAGGGACTACCAGCGGGCTTCAGGCGAACAGCCAGGGCGCCTCGGCGCCGCGACGCTGCTCGTAGGCGGCGATCTGGTCAACATGTGCCAGGGTCAGACCGATATCGTCCAAGCCGTGGATCAGGCAGTGATGATGGGACGGGTCGACGACAATCTCGATGGGTTCGCTGCGTGTCCCCTCGGGTCGCGGATGCAAACGCAGGTTGTGCAGATCCACCTCGATCTCGAGGGGCTCGTCACCGCCGGCCAAATCGAACAGATCATCGATCAGGGCCTCGTCGAGCACGACCGGCAGCAGACCATTCTTGATGGCGTTTTGATGAAAAATATCCGCAAAACTCGGCGCGAGCAGGACTCTGAACCCATGGTCTGTCAGTGCCCATGGAGCATGTTCGCGGGACGAGCCGCAGCCGAAGTTATGCCGTGTCAGCAAGATACTGGCGCCGGCGTATTTGGGATCGTTAAGCACGAAGTCCGGATTAATGGGCCGCTCGGAACAGTCCTGTTCCGGCTCGCCGCGGTCAAGGTAGCGCCACTCATCGAACAGATTCGGACCGAACCCTGTACGTTTGATGGACTTCAGAAACTGTTTTGGGATGATGGCGTCGGTATCGACGTTGGCGCGATCCAACGGTAGCACGACGCCGCGAAAGTTCTCGAACGGCTTCATGTCAGATCTCCCGTACGTCGAAGAAACGGCCTTGAACGGCCGCTGCGGCCGCCATCGCCGGACTGACGAGGTGAGTGCGCCCACCCTGCCCCTGGCGACCCTCGAAATTGCGGTTGCTGGTAGACGCACAGCGCTCGCCGGGTTCAAGCCGGTCGGCGTTCATCGCCAAACACATGGAACAGCCGGGCTCCCGCCACTCGAATCCGGCCTCTGTGAATACCTTGTCGAGACCTTCGGACTCGGCCTGTTCCTTGACCAGCCCCGAACCTGGGACGACCAGCGCCAGTCTGATGGTGCCGGCTACCTTCCGCCCCCTCGCGACCTCGGCGGCCGCGCGCAGGTCCTCGATACGGCCGTTGGTGCAGGAGCCGATGAACACCTTATCGACAGCGATTTCGCACAGCGGCGTCCCGGGAGTCAGCCCCATATAGGCCAGCGCGTGACGGATCCCGCCAGCCTTGACTGGATCAGCGACCTCGTTCGGATCCGGCACTTCGCCATCCACCGGCAGCACCATTTCCGGTGAGGTACCCCAGGTTACCTGCGGGCGGATGCTGGCAGCGTCGATGCGCACGACCCGATCGTAGTCGACACCTGGGTCGGATGTCAGACTGCGCCAATAGGCTGCCGCCTGCTCGAAGTGCTCACCCTCCGGCGCGAAAGGCCTTCCGCGCACGTACTCGATGGTCTTTTCATCAACCCCCATCAGACCAGCCC
>JBATTL010000711.1:0-28188 GCA_049670525.1 Thiohalocapsa sp.
GCTACGCTTCACGCGGGATGGCAGATCGCTCAAGCTGCCCGGACGCTCGCGGCCCAGGGGATTCGGACGAACATGGCACTGACGGTAGGCCACCACCCCGACGTCTGGGGCGCGTGAGCCAAAGTCGACAAGCTGAACGCTAAGGGTAAATGCTATTTCAATGCGGACCGCGAATAACGCCCTGTCGACGACCAAGTACCTCGTTATCAACGCTGACGACTTCGGCTACTACCGATGTGTTAGCCAGGGAATCGTCGAGGCGGCGCGCGCTGGAGTTGTGTCCGCAACGTCGGTGATGGCGAACCGTCCTGGCGTCGACCAGCAGATCCCGACGCTATTGCAACTGACCGGCATTGACGTCGGCGTGCACTTGAACATAACCTGCGGAGAACCGCTGACCGATGCGCTGCGTGCGCGCATACCGGACACGGAGATGCCCGGCAAATTCTGGTGGGCGCTCCGCATCCCCTTTGCGAGTCGACTTCTCCGCGATGTCGGAGACGAGTGGCGAGCGCAAATCACCAAATGCCTCACGCTTGGCGTGGACGTTCGGTTTCTCAATTCCCATGAACACGTGCATATGCTGCCCCGGCTCTTAAGCTTGGTGCTGGAGCTAGCTCAGGACTTCAATATTCCCTTTATCAGACACTCCCAACCTGATTGGTTCTATTCCTCCACTACCAGGAGCCTGGTGCGAAACGGCTTGCTCCAAGGGTTATGCGCTGTGCAAAACCGCGCCCTGAAGCAAATGCCGATGCCCCGGATGTTCGGCATGTCAGCGAGTGGAACACTCAACATGGACTATCTCGACGCAATGACCGCACAGTTAGAGCATGGTGTGGCAGGCGAGCTCATGTGTCATCCTGGTTTGTGTGATCCATCCCAGATCAGCAATCCACGGGTCCGTGCATATCATGCATGGAATCTCGAATACGCGACACTCGTGAGCGAGGAATTCGCCAAACTGCGTGAGCGAGAAAACGTGCAGTTGGTGCGTTTCAGCGATTTGGTTTAACGGATTACTCGTCGGCGTGAGCACAGCATAGATGACGACCCACCCCTTTATCAGCATCGTACTGCCTGCGCATAACGAGTCCAAGGGACTGTCTCGCGCAGTTGAAGCAATCGAAGCTGTCGTCTCGCAATGCACTGATCGGTACGAGTTTGTCATCGTCGACGACGGCAGTACCGACGATACTTATCAAGTCATTGAAGCGTTGGCTGACAGTAACCCCCATATCCGAGGAATTCGGTTCAGCCGCAATTTCGGTAAGGAAGCGGCATTGTTGGCGGGCCTGGATCGCGCCACGGGTGATGTCGTCATCACGATGGATTCCGACCTACAACACCCACCGCCGGTGATTCCCGAACTCCTTGCACTCTGGCGCCAGGGTTACAAGGTCGTCAATGCCGTGAAGCAAGGCCGCCCCGGAGACAGCTTCATGGTTCGGCTTCGTGCCTCTGTGTTTAACAGAATGTTGAGCGCCGTCGGGGGAATCGACACAAGGCATTCATCAGATTTCAAGCTACTCGACAGAACCGCCGTTAACATTCTCATCAACGATTTACCCGAGCGTCGGCGCTTCTATCGTGGCCTGTCCGATTGGCTCGGCTTCGAACAATCCGTCGTCTCATTTACGGTTGCTGAGCGCGCGGCGGGAGAAGGCAAATGGTCCATGCTCGGCCTAATCGATCTCGCGGTAACCGCTATCGTCTCTTTTACGAGCGCACCGCTTCGGGTCGTCACGGTGCTCGGCGTCGCTACGCTCACGCTCGGCTTTTTTGTCGGAACAGAGGCCCTGTGGTCCTGGTTTCACGGACGCGCTGTGTCTGGCTTCACAACACTCATCACAACCCTATTGATACTCTGCAGTTTCATCATGATCAGCCTTGGGATTATCGGTGAGTACATCGGCAAGATCTACGAAGAAATCAAAAAGCGCCCCGTATACCTGGTTGCTTCTGCGTGCGGCGCCGAAACCCGAGAATCGGACGACGGGCGAGCGAAGGTCTGAACTTAGGGCGCAACTGATTTATTGGCCAATACTGGCCCGAAATCAGACGGAATCGGCCCTGAACTGAAAAAGGCACTGAAAAAGGCGCGATTTCCCGTTTCCCACGTTTTCAGGCACTTGAGTGCTCGAAAATGCCGGGCCATACTTGACCCGGACGGGAAAAGGCCATAAATCAGCGTTTCGCTAAGGTGGGCGCGCAACTCAGCCAAGTGGTCGGAGAATCGACAGAAATCGCCTTCGTACCGCCTCCAGTGTTCTAGTGGGCGAACGTCCACAGTAAGTTTCCTAAGAAGTTCCAAACCAGCACAATGAGTGTCGTAGCAGCCTGAGCCCACAGATAGGCCCAACCCAACGGGTAAGTGAAGACCGCCATCAGCGCCAGGTTCAACATGAACCCAACACCGGCCACGAGCAGAAACTTGCTCAATGCTTCTTTATGCTGTTTCTGACTCCTGAACGTGTATCGGTAATTGAGAGCATAGTTCACCACCGCACCCGTCAACGCGCCAAGCGACGACGCAATCAGCACCTCACTATTCACCAGCTCCATCAGAAGAATTAATATAGCGTAGTGCGCCAGCGTTCCGATCCCGCCGAGGCCCGCGAACTTCAGGAATTGAATCCCGACCGTCCACATCCGTTGATCCCTTGCGGCAGATTGTCCAGGGCCGACAATTCCCACGCGCTCCGTTACGTCATTTTTCGGCACGCGTCCTAAACTCGTAGATTCTTCCGTTTCGCCGGCCTTCATCATAGGCGTAAACCATCTCAAGATCTTGCAGTTCATTTTCGACAAAGTCGAGATTATCCTTGTCAATATTAATAAAAATGTCGCCAGGCTTTGGTTTGTAATGCGCGCCGGGATTTACCCCGTCTTTGACGACGTAATTGTGATCAATGGGATCTAGGTAAATCAACCTATGGTATCTCAGCCTATCTAAGTGCCTACCATCATTAAACCAAGATTTCGTATAGATGATATTGACTTCGTCCCCTGTCGCGAACTTCTCACGGGCAATTTCATCAACCTTGTTGAAAGTCGTTTCCCAGGAAGATTGAACGTCCTTGTAATAGGTTAACGTCGAATAGAAGCTAGCCCCGCCCTTGCTTTCATGGAAGAAAAGTAGCGCAAAACAAACAACTACACCGGGGAGGTAGGCAGCGTTTGGTTTTATTCGCGAGCTGGCATAGTTGTAAACGATAACCCCCATATACAAGATATCCAGCAACGCCACGTAGTAGACTGGAAGCGCCAAATAGGAGTAGCTCGAAAATCCAACGAGAGACGCAAGCGCCAAGATGTACGCGATCGCGGTGGCGTTTAACGCATCCAATATTTCTACCTGTTCCTTTTTGGCTAAGATGCGGTACGACCGAAAAGCCAATACCAGAAAGATGGCCCATATTCGAACATCATTGGGCGCGATATCTAATCGAAAGCTTTCAGCGGCATCCTTGTATGCGCCTTCGCCTTTCGCGATACTAGGGAATACGCTCAGCATGATATACAGGAAAATATATGCAAGTACGATGCCTACGATCGCCAATTCGAGACGATATTTCTCAGTTAGTGGCGATAGACTGCTTATGAAGCCCGACTCTGAGCGCAACACTCCGGCTGCTTTGATCAGGTCGAAAACGACCGTAAAAAAGGGCAAGCCAGCGAATAGGACGAAAGCAATGTCTTTGAAAAAGACACCCCATAAAGCAGTTATCAAACAGGCGTAGAAATATTGTTCTTGTCTAGTTTCACGGTAGCGATAGTAGGAATACACGAATATAGAAAAAATGAAGACGATCATTCTTTCTGAGTATATGAATTGAAAGAATGCCTTTGCTGTCGAGGCATGAAATAGAAAGAGCAAACAAGCACTCAGGAAGAGATAGGGCACCGCTTTTCCGGCGATACGTCTGATAATTTTGGTTGAAAAATAGATGATCGTGAAGAGTTGTAAAGCACTAACGAGAATCCATACTTTAACGTAGGGCGTAAACCAACTGAGAAGATGTAGGTCTTGGTGTGCGAGGGGAAAGAAACGATAGTCGTTCCGAGCCATCGTTTCCCTGAGAAACCACTCGTTTAACCGGAAATTGGCCAATAAATCCTGTGTGTACACGCCTGAATACCAACCAATGAGCTCGACATAATAGTAGGTTGTCCCGTAATACAGTAGCGCTGTATACAGGAGCAGAATGGCGGCGGTTACCGGATTACGTTTGAGCGCATCAAAACCAGCGCGGATAGCGTATTTGTCGATCAGAACAATCGGTTTAGTCGTACTCGATATTAGGCGCATCAGGAGGTAAGCGGAGCTTATTAACAGGGCAGTCCAAAAGATGCCGTATGAGATAATATTGTAAGATCTGATCAACCGCCATCTACTAAAAGACTGGCCGCGTATAGAAAAGCGTTCTTTGAGTCCTGTATTGCCGTCAGAATTGAAGACCAGCTCTGGATAGAGTATGCACAGGCTCACAGCCACGAGCAGTGCGATGATTATCGCAGCAGGAATGGCAATCCTTGTATTCATTGCGGCGGTAGGTATTCTGACTTTGGGAGATTCTGGGGAGCGCGAAGCGCCCAACACATGTCACCGCTGAATCCGCGTCGTAAGCGTGAGCGCTCGGGCCGATGCGCGTTGGTAACTTGTCGATCTGGGGCGCGGCGTCGCGCCTGACTACAGGGCGAATCAGCAAATTCGGGGTAGTTGCTCTCCGGCCAACCAGTCGACGATTCGGCTGCCGCCGAAGCCTGTCTCCATCTGCACGAACTGGTGCGGGTCTTCGACCACTGTACCGATGAGGGCCGCGTCCTGACCCTTTGGATGCGTGCGCATAACTGCGAGCAGGCTCTCAGCCTGCTCGCCGGGGCAGATGGCGATGAGCTTGCCCTCGTTGGCGACATAAAGCGGATCCAGCCCAAGCAGCTCACAGGCGGCGGCGACCTCGGGGCGGACGGGGACGGCCTCCTCGCGGATCTGCATGCCGACGCCGGACTGCTGGGCGAGTTCGTTCAACGTCGTGGCCAAACCGCCGCGGGTGGGGTCGCGCAGGCAGTGGATGTCCGGCACCGCAGCGATCATGGCCGCGACCAGCTCGTGCAGCGCGGCGGTGTCGGAGCGGATCTCGGTCTCAAAGCCCAAGTTTTCACGTTTGGACATGATGGCGACGCCATGGTCACCCATGCTGCCACTGACCAGAATTGCGTCGCCCGGTGCCGCGCGGTCACCGGAGATATCGAGCCCGTCCGGCACCACGCCGACGCCGGTGGTGGTGATGAATACGCCGTCGCCCTTGCCTCGCTCCACCACCTTGGTGTCGCCAGTGACCACCGACACGCCGGCCTCGTTGGCGGCGCGGGCCATGCTTTCGACGATGCTTGCGAGGTCCTTCAAGGGCAGACCTTCCTCGAGAATGAACCCGGCGGCCAGATACAGCGGCCGGGCGCCGGACATCGCAACGTCGTTGACGGTGCCGTGCACGGCGAGACAGCCGATGTCCCCGCCGGGAAAGAACAGCGGCGAGATGACATGACCGTCGGTGCTGATGGCGAGCCGCCCGGCCGGCGCCTGGAACAGGGCCTGGTCGTTGCCCCGCGCGAGCATAGGATTGTCCAAGTGTCGGCGGAACAGCTCGTCGATCAGTTGCGCCATGGCGCGGCCACCGCTGCCATGGCTCATGTCCACGGTACCCTGTTTGAGATCGAGCCGGCCCGCGAAACGGCGTTTAGGCCTGTCCTGTGCACTCGTTTCCCGCTCGCCCATGGCCTGCTCGCTCATCTGGCGACGCCTGCCGGCTCCGCGGCCTTGACCGCGGACTTTCGAAAGCGCCCGTAACTCCAGTACGCGGCACAGGCGCCCTCCGAGGACACCATGCAGGCACCCATCGGGTTGTCCGGTGTGCAGACGGTGCCGAACAGCTTACAGTCGGTGGGCTCCATGGCGCCGCGCAACACGCTGGGGCACTCGCAACCCTTGATCTCCTTGCCCAGGATCGCAGCCACCGGGAAACGACGTTCGGCATCGAATTCGGCATAGCCGTCGGCGATACGCAGCGCACTCTTAGGCAAGTGACCGAGCCCGCGCCACTCGAAGCTGTCCCTGAGCGCAAAGGTCTCGGCCATCAGCGCACGGGCCTTCGCGTTGCCGTCGCGGGTGACGGCTCGGGTGTACTGATTCTCGACCTCGCAGCGGCCCTGGTTGATCTGGCGCACCAGCATCAGCGTGCTCTGCATTACATCCAACGGCTCGAAGCCGGCAATCACAACCGGTTTGTCGAACTCCACCGGCACGAATTCGTAGGGCCGGCTGCCGATAATGGTGCTGACGTGGCTGGGGCCGAGGATGCCGTCAAGCTGCACGCCCTTCGGCCCGGCGGTCGCGAGGATGGTCGACAGCGCCGAGGGCGTCAGCACGTGGTTGCAGTAGGCTGAGAAGTTGGTCAGTCCAGCGGCGCGGGCGACCTTGAGCGCAACCGCGGTGGGGGGCGTGGTCGTCTCGAAACCAATGGCGAACAAGACCACCTGCCGATCGGCGTCCGCGCGGGCGATGGCGAGTGCATCCTGGGTCGAGTAGATCATACGGATATCGGCACCCTCGGCCTTAGCCTTGAGCAGGCTCTTGCGCTCGCTGGCGGGCACGCGCATCAAGTCACCATAGGTGCAGAGCGTCACCCCGTGCTCGCTGGCCATGGCGATGGCCTGGTCGATGCGGGCGATGGGCAGCACGCACACGGGGCAACCCGGGCCGTGCACGAAGCGCAGGTTGGGTGGCATCAGGTCCTGGACGCCGTAGCGGAAGATCGCGTGGGTATGGCCACCGCAGAACTCCATCAGGCGATAGTCGCGCGCCGGGTCCGCCTCGGCGGCGATGGTGCGAGCGAGGCCGCGCGCCAGATCGCCGTCGCGGAATTCGTCGATGTACTTCATGGCGGATCTCATTGTCATGACTGGATCTCCCGGCCGTTTCCAGAGTCGCTCTCAGACTCGGGTCCGAACTCGATGGGATCCAACTCCCCCATTTGCTGAATCAGCGCCAGCGTGCGCTCCGCCTCCTCCGGGCTGATCCGGTTCAGCGCGTAGCCAACATGGATGAGCACATAGTCACCAATCGCGACATGCTCCACCAGCGCCAGCGAAACGGGCTTGCGCACGCCGCCGAGAGACACGGTGGCGGTATCCGTGGTTTGGTCGATCTCAAGAATCTGCGCGGGTATTGCAAGACACATCTGTGTTGGCTCCGGGATTGGGTTGGGAACGCCTCGCGGCATCGGGCGGCCAAGAGGGCATTGCCACCAAGGCCTCAGGATACCGAAATCGCGTAGGCGACACAGGGGTCGACAGCAGTGACATAGAGCGCCGCGCGGCGTTTGAGTTCGGTCTGGTCCGCCATCCGGTGCAATCCACTGCCGGAAAGGCCCGCCGCGACGACGCCGTTCGGGTGAAAGTGCCACTCGGTCGGGGCCAGGATGCGGTAGCTCGTGACACGTCCATCGGCCAGCTCGACACGGTGAATCAGCAGGCCGCGCGCCGCATTGGCGACACCGATGCCAACCTGTTCCTGGGTCACCAGATCGGGTTGGGGGTCGGATGGGGTCTCGCCAACCAACGCGACCATCGCATCGGCCAACTCAAGAAGCAGTGCCGCCAGCCGCGGCAGCAGGCCATTACCGTGCTCACCGGCCAAGTCCGCGATTAGCGGGCGATCGCAACAACGGGCAAAGGGCGTTGTCTCGCGTGGGCAACCCTGCCAGGTCGGAGCTGCCAGAAAGGCGTCCGCCTCCGAGCCCGCCAGGGTCGCGGCCAACTCCGGAGCGGCGCTGACTGTTAGTGACTCGACAGCGTTGCGCCCGAACCCGGCAAGATCGGCGCGCAGCAACTGGCGCAGTAGATCCGCGGCAACCGTATCCGCGGACGAGGACCAGGCCAGGAGCGCATCGCGGTCGACGATCTGCTCGAGCCAGCGCCTCGGCGGCATACCGAAGATGCGGTCACGGATGACCCCGCCCAGGGCTTGAATCTGCATCTTGGTCTGATGCGCCGCCACCCCTTGCCTGAGCCGCGCCGTATCGGCCCCAGGTACAAAGGGGTCTGCATCAGTCGTCAGCGTCCGGCGCAGCTCGAGATAGGCGCGCATTGCACGCGCCATCGGCTCATGGGCCGGCGTCTCGCCCATTGCCGTCGGCCAGTCCAACAGCAGCCGCCACAGGTGTTCCTTGACCGTTTCCGCGCGCAGCAATAGCGTGCGGCGCTCCCGCGTGCTCGCCGACGCCGTCAGCCCAAGCGCCTGCTCGCAAGCGCCCGCGCAAGCTTGGGCCTGGGCTGTTGCACAGATGCTGAACAGCATTGGCAGACGCCGCGCCACTTCCAACAGGGGCCTGCCGGCAAACACCCGTGCCGCGGTGACCGGGCGACTGGAGCGGATCGACACCGCAAGCCTGTCGCGATCGCGGTGCAGGTCGATGTCGATTTTCCCGGAGAGATCGGTCATGGGCGTTGCGAGCTGAAGCCATTGGAACCGAGATCAGTCGCGCCGAGATCAGTGCGCAGTGATCGACGGCGACGACGCTGTCGCAACTCGACCGGATCAGGCGCTGTGCGGTAGCCAATAGAAACCCGCATCGCCACAGATTCAGTGCAAATAGGCCTTGATCAAGAGCACGAGCAGAAAGCCAACGAACAACATCGACGTCGTCAGGTTGCTGTCTGGCCCCTGCGCATGTGCTTCGGCGAACAGCTCTTCAAAAACCAGATACAAGAACGCGGCAGTCGCGAAAGCAAGAAAGCTGGTTTGCAAGGACGGAGGCAAGACCGCAAGTGTCACCGGCCCCATCAGGCCACCCAGCGGGATCAAGAGCGCCAGCCCGCCCACGATGAGCATCGAAAGGACGAGCGTCGAGCCACGTCGACGCAGGGTCGCCGCGGTGGCCATTCCGAGAAAGAGCACTTCCAACGACAGGGCGGCAATGATCACCCGGCCTCCTTCAGGGATCGCGGCCAGCGTGACACCGCTGACGAGACCGTCCACGAACACATCCACGCCAACCGCCGCCAGAAGCGACAACGCCGGCAGCTGCGAGCTCATGCCCGATCGCTTTGCCGGAGTGCTTGCCGGTGCGGCGGCCCCGGCAGGCTCTTCATCGAAAATGGTTCGAACGGTCAGCATGAGCGCGATGCCGACCAAGAACCCAACGGCCATTGCGATGGGCTGCTCAGCGACATGGAGTTCGGGCACCAGCTCGACGGCAACTGCCGCGATCACGACGCCGGCGGTAAAATGCTGAATCCCGCTCTGCACGGACCCCGATGGGGACCAAAATGCGGCAATCGCAGCGCCGATGAGCATGGCCGCCGCGGGCACTAGGGTGATGATTACGACATTCAGTACTGTTATCGTGGCCACATCGTCGCTCCGGATAGCTGTCCAGGATACGCGGAAATCGGCTGTTATTAGGAGATCGGCCGGCCCGGCCGGCCCGGCCGATCGGCGGGTAACTTCGCATCGCCGCAGGGCCATGTAAACTGCGCGCTTTCCCCCACTGCTCCGTCGAATTCGTATGCTGTCGTCCCAGCAACTCGCCGATCTGCGCCGACCGATCCGCTTCGATGCCGAACTGGCCGGTCGCAGTCTGCACCTGGAATCCACCTGGGGACTGTTCTCACCACGGGAGATCGACGAGGGCACCCGGCTGCTGCTCAATCATGTTGAGGTCGCGACCGATGCGGACTGCCTGGATCTTGGCTGTGGCTACGGTCCCATCGGTCTGAGTCTGGCGGTGCGGGCGACCCATGGCCAGACCTTGATGGTGGACAAGGACTTCGTCGCCATCGACTATGCCAACCGCAACGCGGTCACCAATGGACTCGCGAACGCCCGTGCCCAGCTCAGCAATGGATTCGATCAGATCGACCCGACCCTGCGTTTCGACCTGATCGCCAGCAACATCCCAGCCAAGGTGGGCAAGGAGTTGCTGGCGCTGCTGCTGCACGACGCCCAGGCCCGGCTCAAACCCGGTGGGCGGCTGTATTTGGTGACCATCAACGGCCTGCGGCAGTTTATGAAGCGCAACCTGACCGAGGTCTTCGGCAACTACGACAAGCTCAAGCAGGGCGCGCACTACACCGTGGCGATGGCCGAGCGGTGATGCATCCGCGTTAAGATTGCGTTCGCAGTCGGCCCGTGCGGGCCCCTCGTCTTGGATTGTCTGGAGTCCTCCTCGTGCGTCAGTTAACTTTGCTTCACCGTACCCTCGCCGCGCTGGCCCTCTTCATCGGCACCGCGGCAGCGGCCGAGGAGCAGGTCGTCCATATCTACAACTGGAACGATTACTTCGCCGAGGACAGCTTGCCGAACTTCCGGCAGGTCAGCGGCATCCGCCCGGTGCTGGATGTCTACGATACCAACGAGGTGCTGGAGGCGAAGCTGCTGGCGGGCAGCAGCGGGTACGACCTGATCTTCCCGACCGCGCGTCCGTTCGCGGCCCGGCAGATCAAGGCGGGACTGTATCTGCCGTTGGACAAGGCCGAACTGCCGGGGTTGGACAAGCTGGACCCGGACATCATGCGGAGTCTGGCCGAAGTCGATGCCGGCAACGCACATCTGGTGCCGTACATGTGGGGCACGTCCGGACTCGGCATCAATGGCGCCAAGGTCAAGACCGCATTGGGCGGCGAAGGGGAAGACGAGACCGGGCTGGACACCTGGGGACTGGTGTTCGATCCCGACAAGGCCGCCAAACTTGCCGACTGCGGCATCAGCCTGCTGGATGACCCCACCGAGGTTTTCTCGGCGGCGCTCGCCTACCTTGGCAAGGACCCCAACAGCCTGGACAAAGCGGACCTGGACGCGGCAACCGAGCTGCTGAACAAGGTCCATCCTTACGTTCGCTACTTCCACTCGTCCCAGTACCAGAGCGATCTGGCCAACGGCGACCTGTGCGTGGCCCATGGCTACTCCGGCGACATATTGCAGGCCCAGACCCGCGCGATCGAGGCCGGCAAGGGTATAGAACTCAGCTATCTAATCCCGCGCGAGGGTGCGGCGCTCTGGACCGACGTGATGGCGATCCCGAAGGACGCGCCGAACCCGACAGCCGCCCACGCATTCATTGCCTATCTGTTGCAGCCGAAGGTCATCGCCGAGGCCTCCAACCATGTCTTCTACGCCAACCCCAATCTGGCCTCGACGGAGTACCTCGATGCCGAACTGCGCGACGACGCCGGCATCTATCCGACCGCCGAGGTCAAGGAGCGGCTGTTCGTGCCGAACGAGCGTAGCGATCGCGAGATCCGGGATCTGAACCGGCGGTGGACGCGGATCAAGGCGCAGCGCTGACAAGCGCTACCGTGCCGGATCGGCGCCACGAATCCCGCCGCGTTCGCCGAGCTGGAACCCGCTAGGATGCCCCTCCCTGACAAGCGAGGGCCTGCACTGGAGCCCTGGCAGGACCCGCAGGCGGCGCCCTATGTGCGCATCGAACGGGTCACCAAGAAATTCGGCGATGTATATGCGGTCGACGACCTCAGTCTGGACATCTACCGGGGTGAGTTCTTCTCGCTGCTCGGCAGTTCCGGCTGCGGTAAGTCCACGCTGCTGCGTCTGCTCGGCGGATTCGAGCGACCCACGCTGGGGCGCATCTTAATCGACGGCGTCGACGTCACCGACATCCCGCCCTACGCACGACCGGTCAATATGATGTTCCAGTCCTATGCGCTGTTTCCGCACATGAGCGTGGAGCAGAATATCGCCTTCGGACTGAAACAGGACCGCATGCCGCGAGGGGAACGGGCCGATCGCGTCGACGACATGCTCGCACTATTGCAGATCACCGAGCAGCGCAAGCGCCGCCCGGATCAACTGTCCGGTGGCCAGCGCCAGCGTGTCGCACTGGCCCGGAGCCTTGCCCGACACCCCAAATTGCTGCTGCTCGACGAGCCTCTGGGCGCGCTGGACAAACGCCTGCGTGAGAACACCCAGTTCGAGCTGGTCCACCTGCAGGAGCGACTCGGCATCACCTTCGTCACCGTCACCCATGACCAGGAAGAGGCCATGACCATGTCCAGCCGCATCGCGGTGATGGACGAGGGCCGAATCATGCAGGTGGATACGCCGACGGCCATCTACGAGTTCCCCAGCAGCCGCTTAGTTGCCCGCTTCATCGGCTCCGTGAATCTGTTCGAGGGCAAGGTCACCGCCATCGACGGCGATCAGGTCGAGGTGCAGACCTGCCTAGGTCGTAGCATGCGCATACGCAGCCTGTATCCGCTGGCTATTGGCTCACCGGTCACGGTGGCGGTGCGCCCGGAGAAGATACGCCCGTGCGACGACTATCGTGATGACGGCGTGAACCAGCTCAAGGGGGTAGTCGAGGACATCGCCTACTTGGGCGACGTATCCATCTATCGGGTGCGAGTCGGCACCGGGGACGAAGCCCAGGCGGAGCAAGCGCCGCGTATCGTCGAGATGACCCTGACCAATGTCCAGCCGCGTACCGAGCAGGCACTTACCTGGGAACGGGAGGTGGCGATGGAGTGGTCGCCGACCAGCGGCGTGCTGCTGACCAAGTAGCACTCTGCGAGACAGGTCGTCACTAGACAGAAATCGCGAAGACCGGCTGTCACAGCCGGGTTCGATAGCCCAGGCGGTCGCTGTCGTTTCAGCGCGGAACGGGCTTGCAGGGTTGAATCAGCCACGCCAAGGCGAGCTATCCGTTGCGTCGGTCGGGACCTGTCAAGGGCTATACTGCCACCGTATCAGCTGCTTTATTGCCGACGGAGATCATCGCCCATGTCGCATCCACGACCTAAGCAGGGGAACGGGCGCTTCACCTACGACGACTACCTGCACTGGCCCGACGACGAGCGCTGGGAACTGATCGACGGCGTCGCCTACGACAGGAGCCCAGCGCCAAGTCGCCGGCACCAGGATTTCGTCGTCGAGCTAACAGTGCAGACGGTGAATCACGTGCGTGGCGGCAACTGCCTCACCTATGTCGCCCCATTCGACGTGCGCCTGCCGCGCGCGGACGAGGCCGATGCATTGGTCGACAGCGTGGTCCAGCCCGACGTTGCCGTGATCTGCGATCCCGCCAAGCTCGACGACAAGGGCTGCCGCGGCGCACCGGACTGGATCGTCGAGATCCTCTCGCCAGGCACCGCACGCAAGGACCACCGCGAAAAGCGCGACCTCTACGAGCGCCACGGCGTGCGCGAGTACTGGCTACTGCATCCCATCGACGGCGTCCTGATGATCTATCGGCTGGTCAACGACGGCTACGGCAAGCCCGACGTTGTGCCGTTGACGGGCGAGACGGTGGTGACCGCGATCGACGGCCTGATCATTCGTTGGCCCGGTGCGGAACCGTCGGCATCGAGCGACACCGCATCGCCCTGAGTGCCGCGTCGCGGCAGGACGCCACGCGCTTGGCGATCAAGGCTCCATCAGCCGCGTTTCCGCAATCCCGATGACCGCCACGCCCCCGCGCAATCGCCGCCTGAGCCGGCTCGTCAACGTCGGCGTGCCCTATTTCTGGCTCGGGCTGTTCTTTCTGCTGCCGTTCATCATCGTGCTGCGCATCAGCATCGCTGAGCCAGCGCTGGCGCAGCCGCCCTATACGGCGCTCTGGCAGTGGATTGGCGACGGCGTGTTGTCCATCCAGGTCAACCTGAGCAATTTCCTGCTGGTGTTCCAGGACGACCTGTATCTAGCTGCCTTGCTGAACTCGCTGTGGGTGGCGTTGGTGTGCACGCTGCTCTGCCTGCTGATCGGCTATCCGATGGCCTACGCCATCGCCACCGCGTCGGAGCGCTGGCGCGTGCTCCTGCTGTTGTTGATCGTGCTGCCGTTCTGGACCTCGTTCCTGATCCGCGTCTACGCCTGGATCGGCATACTGAAGCAGAACGGCCTACTCAACAACTTTCTGCTCTGGCTCGGTGTCATCGACCAACCGATCGCGATACTGCACACGCCGCTGGCGGTGTATATCGGCGTCGTCTATTCATATCTGCCGTTCATAATCCTACCGCTGTACGCGAACCTGACCCGGCTCGACTTCGGTCTGCTGGAGGCTGCGGCAGACCTCGGCTGCCGGCCGTTCCGCGCCTTTCTGAAGATCACGCTGCCACTGTCGCTGCCCGGCATCGTCGCCGGCAGCATGCTGGTGTTGATTCCGGTGGTGGGAGAGTTCGTGATTCCGGATCTGCTTGGCGGGCCGCAAAGTCTGATGGTCGGCAGGGTGCTTTGGACCGAGTTCTTCTCCAACCAAGACTGGCCCCTTGCCTCGGCGCTGGCCATCTTGCTGCTGGCGCTGCTGGTAGTGCCGTTCGTGCTGATGCAACGGCTCGAGCAGCGTCTCGACAGCGAGGCGGAGGCTCGATGAAGCGCCGGCGCTGGTCGCTGATGACGGCACTGGCATTCGGCTATGCTTTCCTTTACGGGCCGGTGCTGCTGCTGATCCTCTACTCCTTCAACGAGTCGCGGCTCGTCACGGTCTGGTCCGGCTTCTCCACCAAGTGGTACCGCGAGCTGTTCCAGAATCAGCAGATTCTGGATGCCGCCTGGCTCAGCATCCGCATCGCGGCGGTCAATGCCAGCTGCGCCGTCATCCTCGGCACACTGGCGGCCAACGCGCTGGTGCGGCACGGGCGCTTTCGCGGTCGCACCGGTTTCGAGCTACTGCTGACCGCACCGCTGGTGATGCCGGACGTGATCATCGGCCTGTCGCTGCTGCTGTTGTTCGTCGCCACGCAGCAGCTCATCGGCTGGCCGCACGGGCGCGGCTTCACCACCATCACCATCGCCCACATCACCTTCAGCATGGCCTACGTGGCGGTGGTTGTGCGCGCCCGCTTGAACCAGATGGACCGCTCCCTGGAGGAGGCCGCCATGGATCTGGGCGCCCGCCCGCTGACGGTCTACTTCCGCATCACGTTGCCGTTGATCGCACCAGCGTTGCTGTCGGGCTGGTTGCTGGCGTTCACGCTGTCTCTGGACGATCTGGTCATCGCGAGCTTCGTGTCCGGCCCCGGCTCCACCACATTGCCGATGGTGGTCTATTCGAGCGTGCGCATGGGCGTCTCGCCTCAGATCAACGCGCTGGCCACGATCATTGTCGCTCTGGTCACGCTGGCGGTGATCATTGCCGGGATCTCGATGCGCGGGCGCAGAGGCGAAGGAGGTTAGCCGGCGGCAATCAATTTGAGATTTATCGAGGTTGCGGACGGTTTTCGGCCTTGCGGAAGGCATTGCAGCGAGCACTCCGCGGACGGCGGGTCGTTCAGCCTGGCGTAGCCGTTATCTGTGGTCCGACCAACTTCGACGACAAGGGGTGTTGCGGCGCACCCGACTGGATCGTCGAGATCCTCTCCCCTGAAGCCGCCCGCAAGGATCGACGCGAGAAGCGCGATCTCTAAGATAGTCACGGCGTGCGCGAATACAGGCTTCTGCACCCCACCGACGGCACGTTGATGATCTACCGATCAACCAAGGTGAACCAATGGCGTATACGGCAAGCCGAATGTACTCCCGTTGGTGCGTATTCCGACGCGTTGTGGCCAGTGATTACGATCGAACGTGACCGCTGATTCCGGCGTAATGTGACCGCTGATTCTGCTGGATCGTGACCGATTCCCGGTGCTCGCCGTCGAGCAAGTCGATGCCCAGGATCCATTCGGCACGCCAAATCAGCGGTTCAGACATCCAAACCCCCTTATGTTGGATTCTGCGGTCCCCGAGCCTGCAAAGGCGGGAAGCCTGCCGCGCGTGAGGAGCCTGGGTTATTGCGACCCTTGTACCTCCCCCTTCAACGACTGCTCATACTCTTCCCTGAAATGGTACAGAGAGCTGTCCAGCACCTTGACGGCCCCATTGATCAACTGGCAGCGTCCCGAGTCCGGTAAGATTTTGCATAGGTTGATCAGATTGTCGAGGTCGGAGCGCCGGCCCTGGCCGGTGCCGATACGATTGAGCAGCTGGGACATATTGTAGGTCCCAGTCTTGCACGACGGGCACTGCCCGCAGGACGAAGCTGCGAAGAAGCTGACATACTCCGCGACTTTCTTGACAATGCCGGTACCCTGGGAAACCGCGATCATCGCCCCCGTACCCAGGGCGGAACGCCGCGCCGCCACGGACTCGAAATCCATGGGTACATCGATATCCTCGGGGGTGAGTATTGTGTTCGATGGCCCGCCGGTAAACACCGCTTTGAGTTGCTTTCCCACGAGCATGCCTTCTCCGTAGCGGTACAACAGCTCCGACAGCGGCGTCCCCATCGGTAGCTCATAGACACCCGGCCTCAGGACGTCGCCGCTGAGACTATAGAGTTTTGTACCCGTCGCCTTCCCGAGACCCTGTTTCCGAAACCACTCCACGCCGTTTCTGAGAATGTGGGGGACATTTGAGATCGTCTCGACATTGTTGATCAGTGTCGAATGGCCGTGCACGCCGTAATCAGAGGGATAAGGAGGCTTTGCCCTGGGAAACGGAAACTTGCCTTCCACGGATTCAATGGCCGCCGTCTCCTCGCCGCCGATATAATGACCCGAGCTCGGGCGCACGCAATATTCGATCTGCAGACCGGCTTCCTTCGCAATACGGCCGGGCCAGTCCGATGCTTGCCACTGATCCAATGCGCGGCTTATAGCTGTGATACCGGCCGTGAAATCAGGATTGACGTAGAACACGACCCGGTTGATGCCGCAGGCAATGGCCGTAATTGTGGCGCCTTCGACTAGCTGATGCGGACACTGCTCCATCAATACACGGTCTTTGAATGTGCCAGGCTCGTCCTCGTTGCCATTACAGATCAGATACTTTGTACCGCCGTGCGCGGCGACGGCGTCCCATTTGATCCAGGTGGGGAAGCCGCTTCCACCCAGCCCCCGCAAGTCCGCTGCCTTCACCATACTGACGATGGCGCTCGGGTCTTTCAGCGCCACGTCCAAACCGTTGCCACCGACGTCCCACATCCAGGCATCGTAGTTCGCGCCGACGCGGCAGGCTGGCTGCAGTAGCACTTGGTTCAACAATTCGTGCTGCATCATTCGACCATCCGTGCATTCTTGCGCAGGCCATCGTAATCCGAGTCATTCTCGAACTTGGCGTAGTCCGGAAAGAGCAGCGGACCTTTCCTGGTCAATGGCATATTTGCCAGCATCAGCTCACGTCTAAAGGCACTCAGGTGCTCGATTGCAATCTTCTTGGGACTGCGAGCGAAACCATGTGCTCGTTTCGCCGCCGACGCTCCGGCCCGGCGTCCGAAGCTGATAATCTCGAGCAACGAGTTGCCCATCAACCGGTTCCGACCATGCACGCCCCCGCAGACCTCGCCGACACAATAGAGACCGGGCACCGTGCTGGCACCCTCTTTATTGATGATGACCCCGCCGTTCTGGTAATGCAGGGTCGGATGAATCAGCATCGGCTGTCGGCGTGGATCGATACCGCACTTGGTCCCCAGGTGGAGCAGCTTGGGGAAGCGTTTCTCGATGACACCGGGATTTCGCAACTCGACACTCGGCGTATCAAGCCAGACACCGCAGCTGCCGTCGCCGGCATCGATACCTCGCCCTTCCGCGCACTCGCGAATGATCGCCGCCGCGACATTGTCGCGGGCCTTTAGCTCATCGACAAACCGCTCGTTGTTCGCGTTCAATAGGTAGGCACCGGCCGAGCGTACCCCCTCGGTAATCAGAGTGCCCGCGAGATGCAGCGGATAGGCCAAGCCGGAAGGATGGTACTGAAATGTATCCAAATCCCGCAGTTTCGCCCCTAAACGGTAAGCGAGCACGAGGCCGTCCCCGACGGCTCCAAAATGGTTCGACGTGGGGAATCCGTTGAGATGCAGGCGGCCGATTCCACCCGTTGCGATGATGACCGACTTGGCCTTAACCAGGCTGTACTGGTAATTCTTCAGGGAGGACAGCACAGCGCCCGCGCAATGGTTGGATTGATCTGACAACAACTCGACGGCGGGACAGAAATCTCTGACCTCGACGTCGCTGTTGAAGACCGCCTCTCGAAGGACGCGCATCATCTCCAGACCCGTATAGTCACGGAAATAGAGCACTCGGGGAGCCGAGGTGCCGCCGGCACGACGGGTCAACAGATCGCCGTAGTGATCAAGATCGAACTGCATGCCCTGCTGGATCAGCCAACGGATAACGTCCGGCCCATCCATGATCATCTGCGCCGCCAAGCCGCGATCAAGCTGCCCATGGGCGGCCTTGACGGTATCGTCGTAGTGCATCTGGGGCGTATCTTCCTTGTCGATGGATGCCTGGATACCGCCTTCGGCCATGACCGTATTGCTGTCGCCGAGACGCAGCTTGGTGGCAAGTACAACTCGGGCACCAGCGCGGGAAGCCTCAAGCGCGGCGGAGCATCCAGCGCCGCCGCCGCCGATGACCAACACATCAGTCTCCTCTTCCGGCGACGCGGCCAAGTCGGCTTCGTCGATACGCGAGTCGCTTTGCAGCACATCCGCAAGCTTGCGGTGGCAGGGATCGCCGGCGTTCGCCCCGACAGTCAGCTCGACGCAACGATCCGGGATATAGTCGGGATGATAGGTCTGCAGAATCCGTTCGCCGAGGTCTGTCGACCGCGGTTCGGGCCGATCGGCCATCGGACGATAGCGCTGCACCGACTCCTCATAGGGAAGATTGTTCGCCATAACCTGGACCTATTGCTTGTTTGCGGACGGAACCATTATTCGATGATCCGCAATTCCCCCTTTCGCATCATTTCCAACCGGTGGATCAGGTTAGATGGACGGGTATGAAAGTACGCGGTAACCCGTCGAGAAAAGAGCGCCACGTGATTCGGCGTAATCAGCTCGGGACAGGCGGTCTGGCAGAGATTGCACATGACGCACTCGACGAACAGCTCACCTGCTTCCCCGAAACGCCCGGTTACGGCCAAGTCCACGCCCTTTTCCACATCGATGGCCTTGGGGCAGGTGGTATTGCAACCGCCACAATGACGACAATGAGCCGCCTCGGGAAAGATATCGTGGAACTTTGCCTGCACCTCCCAGGAACTGGGGATTTCTTCCAATTGATAGGTTTGGTGCGGAGGGATCGGGTAGCTGAGGAAATGGACGTCCATACCCTCATCGATCAGCAGCTCACAACCCAATTCCGTCGCGATCTCATTGCTGTCGGCTCGGCGGACGAATACGCGGCAGGAGCCGCATACCCCTTGCATGCAACCTACGCCCTTCACACGAGGGTATCCGGCATACCACAATGCCTGGATAACCGAGAGGGATTGCGGCGCAGAGATGTCTTTGCCGTTTATTCTTAACGTGATTAGCGTTTTTATTGAGTCGGTCATTCGCTGCACCAAGTACGAAGTGGGTACGCAGGGGCACTAAGAGGGTGCGACACCCAGGGAGAAGATGTCGGTAACCGATCGTCATCCACGCTGAAATGCCTATGCCCGAGATCACGTTAACACATCGTCTTCCCGTGCTGAAACAAAGGGAACGGTACGCCGCCGCACGAGACCCTCTGATCAGGCGCAACATAGGTAGAATGTGCGTGCTGTCGCGATGTGCCGGGCTCGGAAAGCGTGCAGAGCCTGCGCATCGAGTATCGCGCCACTGCACCGGCAGAAGCAACGCCGGAAGCGATCAGAGGCCTCCGAAGACTCGGCTAGCAAGAGCTTGGAGTGCGACTTCGGATTCGACGCGTGGAGCCGCTCTTCGACTGATCGGTGGCTGCTTCGGATTGCAAGTTCCGCGGCGGTGAGGCAGAACCTGAGAACGATTGATTATTCAAACGGATACGAGGATCACGCTTTCGAGTTTCTCAAAGCGAGGGAGTCGTCATCCATTGGTGCCAAAATCGTCGATGCTTGGGCGCGGAGCCTTGGGTCCGGCGCCGAAATCATCGAACTCGGCTGTGGCGGCGGCGTCCCCGTCACAAAAACCCTGTTCAATGCAGGTCTAAAGATCCGAGCCATTGACGCTTCGCCGACATTGATCCGCGAGTTCCGGAGCCGGTTTCCCAGTATTCCGGCGAAATGCGAACCGGCTCAGTTGAGCGACTATTTCGGCCTCGACTATGATGCGGCGATCTCTATTGGTCTGCTCGTTCTCCTCGATGCTCCGTCGCAACTCTCGATGATCCCACGGGTGTCCGCAATACTGAAGCCCGGTGCGCGGTTTTTATTTACCGCACCGGCTGAGATTGGCCGCTGGAAGGATTCAATTACGCATCGCGAATCCGTTTCTCTCGGGAGAGCGCTTTACGCGAAGACTCTGCGCGATTCGGGCTTTAGAGTCGTTGGAACCTATAAAGACGAAGGGGAGAACAACTATTATGAAGCGGAGAAGCTGCCGAAATCTCCTCGGTCACGCGTGAAAATCGCCCATCCATTGCACGAAATGCGACGGCCCGCTGGCCAGCGAGCGTTCCAAACTTCAGGGGGAATCGGGTAAGATCGTGCTATGAGCAACTGTAACGGCCGGATCATTAACATGAGGAGCAGTGTGCAATGAACAGCAGAGCAACAGCGATGGTCGGCGGAGCAACGCTTGCATTGTCCGTCGCGGCGACATCGGATGCTGCCAGCTTCGATTGCAAGAAGGCTGAGAAGGCCGCCGAGATTACCGTGTGCGACAGCGGCCAGCTTTCTCAACTCGACGTCAAGATGGCGACCCTGTACCACACCGTGCTCAAACTTGTTCCTATGGGTGAGGGCGGTAACACGCGCGATCAGCAAACGGCTTTCCTGGCCGATCGAAATGCCTGTGGATCAAAGACGACGTGCATTCGCGATCTCTATGATGCCCGCATCGACAAGTTGCAGCAGCAAATCGATCGCGTGGCCGAGGGTGGACCGTACTAGGATCTGGTATGAGATTTTTCGGCAATCGCCTTATCGCGTTTCCCGATCGTCGTCTTGCGGTCAGTCGACTGGGACATTCCGGCGCAGTTCGTTCAGCCAGGTATCGGCTTTCGAGTCGCTGGGTGCCCGCCAATCGCCACGGGGCGATAATGAGCCGCCGGAGCCGACCTTGGGCCCGTTGGGCATACAACTGCGCTTGAATTGGCTCATGCTGAAGAAGCGAAACAGGAATACCTCAAGCCAGTGGCGGATCGTCTCCAGGTCGTATTGGTTGCGGCGTTCGGGAGGCAGGTCATCGGGCCAGTCGCCCCGGTCCTTGTCTTGCCATGCATGCCAGGCCAGAAACGCGACCTTGCTCGGCTTCAGGCCATAGCGCGTGATGTAGAAGGTGTTGAAGTCCTGCAATTGGTAGGGGCCGATCCTGGCCTCCGTGCTCTGTAACCCCGTTCCGTTGCCGGCGGCGCCATCGACACCCGCTGGCACCAGCTCCGGTGAGATCTCCGTGTCGAGGATGGCCTGTAGCAGCAGATTGGTGGCGGCGTCGAATTGGCGCGTACCGATCACCCAGCGGATCAGATACTGAATCAATGTCTTGGGCACTGAGGCGTTGACGTTGTAGTGCGACATTTGGTCGCCGACACCGTAGGTCGACCAGCCGAGTGCGATTTCGGACAGGTCGCCTGTGCCCAGCACAAGGGCATTGTGAAGATTGGCAAGCCGGAACAGGTGGGATGTGCGCTCGCCGGCCTGGACATTCTCGAAGGTGACGTCGTAGACCGGCTGCCCATCCGCGAACGGGTGCCCCAGGTCCCGCAACATCTGGTTACAGGACGGGCGCATGTCAATCTCGTTGGCCGTGGCGCCGAGGGCCCGCATCAGTCCAAGGGCGTTGGCACGGGTTCCAGCACTGGTGGCGAATCCAGGCAGGGTATAGGCCAGGATGTTACCTCGGGGCAGAGCCAGGCGATCCATGGTACGTGCCGCCACCAGTAGCGCCTGGGTGGAGTCGAGTCCGCCGGAGACACCGATCACAATGCGCTCGATACCCGTCGCCTCGAGTCGCTTGGCCAGCCCATGCACCTGGATGTTGTAGGCCTCGTAGCATTGCTCGTCACGGATTTCACTGTCGGCAGGCACATAGGGGAAGCGTTCGATCGCGCGATTCAGACCCAGATCGCCGTCGCCAGTCTGCGCAGTTGGCAACTCCAGCTCGAAGCCGATCCGCCGCATAGCCCGCAGCCGATCGCGCTGTGCCTGGGCGCTGTCGCTGAAGCTGGTGGCGCGCAGGCGCTCCGCCAGCAGCCGCTCAAGATCGATGTCCGCGGTGACGAGCTGGTCGTCCCGTGGAAAGCGCTCCGACTCCGCCAACAGGACATTGTTCTCGAACAATACGGCATGGCCGTCCCAGGCCAGGTCCGTCGTGGACTCTCCGGGACCGGCGGCGGAGTACAAATAGGCCGCGATGCATTTGCCGGATTGGGCCGCGCACAGGTCATTGCGATACCCGGCCTTGCCGATGGTGATGTTGCTCGCGGACAGGTTCAGCAGGACCGTGGCGCCGGCCAGGGCGGCATAGGTGCTGGGCGGGATCGGTGTCCAGAGGTCCTCGCACAGCTCCATATGCAGGGTCAGGCCATCGCAGTTGACGGCGTCCAGCAACAGGTCGTTCCCGAACGGGATGCTCTCTCCGAACAGGTGGATCTCGGTCGAGACGGCGGCTTCGGCGCCAGCGAACTGACGCTTTTCGTAGAACTCCCGGTAGTTGGGCAGATAGGTCTTCGGCGTTACGCCAAGCACACGACCGGCGTGCACCGCGGCCGCGCAGTTGAACAGCCGCCCGTCCAGACGCAATGGCACGCCGACCGCCAGCACCGGACGCAATACTCGGCTTGCGTCGACGACCGTCGCCAGTGCTTCCAAGCTCGCGTCCAGCAATGCCTGCTGGTGGAACAGGTCGTCGTTACTGTAAGCGGATAGGCCGAGTTCAGGAAACAGCGCGAGCACGGCACCGGCGTCGTGCGCGCGCGTCGCGAGCGCAATGGTCGCGGCGGCGTTCGCGACTGGGTCTGCCACCTGTACCCTTGGCACGCCGACGGCGGCACGGATCATGCCGTGGCGGTAGATGTTGAAGAAGTCGGCGCGCGACTGGGGGTTATCCTGGTTGGGCATGGCGGGCCACTTGGCTGGGGTCGGCAACGGCGCTTATCCCTGTGCCGGCGCGGTTGCGGTGTCGGGCTCGATCGCCAGTGCCAGTCCCAGTGCCGCGAGCTTCGCACCGCACGGCGGCTTGGGACTGATGATCCCGGGGATCATGCACCTCCGGTCGCCCGTGGTGACAAAGAGTATACCCGCCGCGCGTGAGTTGTTCGGTATTGGCGTGCGTTCATCGTGCGTCGAGGCAAGGCGCCGCGACGAGTGGTCGTTGTCCGAGCGGAGCCGGGTCAGGGATCCGGGTCAGGACTGCCTCCCCGGAGCCAGCCGGTCGAGACGGAGTCGCTCACGCTCGTCGAATAGTCGGCGGGAGCCGATCCAGACTGCGGCCACGCTCCCGAGTCCGGTGCCGGCAGACACCAGGAACATGATCAAGAGCTGATACTTGGCCGCTTCCATCGGCGGACTACCGGCCAGGATCTGCCCTGTCATCATGCCCGGCAGGCTAACGATGCCCGCGCTCGCCATGGCGTTGACGATCGGAATCAGACCCGAGCGTAACGCATCGCGGCGGATGTCGGCGATGGCCTCGCTCCAGGTGGCGCCCAACAGCAGGCGGGCCTCGATGCTGGCCCTGCCGTCGAAGGCTTGACGCGTCAGGCCGTCCATCGCGATGGCGATGCCGCTCATGGTGTTGCCCAGTAGCATGCCCAGCAGTGGGATCAGGTACTGCGGTTGATACCAGGGATCGACGCCGATGATCACCGTCAGTGCCAGCACCGTGATGCTGAAGGATGACAGGAACATCGATAACGCGCCGATCCCGTAGCCCCAAGGGCCGCCGAAGCGTCGCTTCTGCCGCGCCATGACCTCCCAGCCCGCCACGGAAACCATGACCAGCGCCAGCAGACCGATGAGCAGCGGATCGGTGGTCTCGAACAGCACCTTCAGCACCAGGCCGAGCAGGACGAGTTGGACCGTGCTGCGCGCGGCGGCGATCAGAATACGTCGCTCCACACCGAGGTGCAGCCACCAGGACAGGGCCGCCAGCAGCAGCACCAGCCCCGCCGCGAGCGCGAGGTCGAAGGGACCCAGGGAGATTAGGCTCATTCGACCTCTTCCGGCTGCAGCTTGCCGTCACGGATGACGAGGGACCTATCGCTCAGGCGGGCGCGCTGCTCCGGGTCATGACTGACCCAGAGTACCGCGGCGGCCATTTTCTGCCGGTAGTCGTTGACGACCCGCTCGACATGCGTTCGGCTTGACGGATCCAGATTGGCTGTCGCCTCGTCCAGCAGCAGGGCCTCAGGGCCGTTCGCGAGCAGCCGGGCGAGCGCCAGACGCTGACGCTCC
Source organism: Thiohalocapsa sp. (assembly GCA_049670525.1). Classification (GTDB taxonomy): domain Bacteria; phylum Pseudomonadota; class Gammaproteobacteria; order Chromatiales; family Chromatiaceae; genus Thiohalocapsa. The sequence goes on from JBATTL010000711.1 coordinate 24,368, forward strand.
CCGGTGGACAGTCGGCTCACTGTCCAGCAGAGTACGTCGGCGTCGAAACCGAGCTGCCCCAGCCTATCGGTCAAGGCCGGTTCCGAAGGAGCCTGCTCACGCCTGTCCGAGTCGTCTTTCGGCCAGTCACTCTCCGGAATTCGGAAGTGCGCCCCGACCGTCTCATTCCACCAGCCCGATTCCGCCGGCAGAAGGCCTACCCGCCGACGCCATTCCGACGCCCTGAGCCGGGAGCGTGCCAACTCACCGACGAATGCGTCGCCTTCGTTTGGATCCAGGTCCGCAATCGCTCGCAGCAACAGGCTCTTGCCGGAACCAGACGGACCGGATACGAAAAGAAGCGCACCAGCATCAATGCTCAGGTCCACCGGCCTGAGCAGCCTCGGATGCAGCCGGTCCAGTCGCAGAGCGGCCATTAACGTCGGACGTAGACGAGATCGTGGACCGGGTGCCCAAGCCGCTGGCCGCGGCGCTCGAACTTGGTCAGCGGTCGAGAGGGCGGCCGTTCTGCAAAACGCCCTCGGCCGGCGGCGTTGTCGAAAAGGCCATCGGCGCCGTCGAGCACGGTCAGCATGTGCTGCGCATAGGGCTCCCAGTCCGTGGCGGCATGGAACAGCCCGCCCGCCACCAACACGCGCGCGACCAGTGCGACGAAGTCAGGCTGAACGATGCGTCGCTTGTGATGGCGCTTTTTTGGCCATGGGTCCGGGAAATACAGGTGCACCGCGGCCAGACTCGCGGGCGCCAGCCCATCGCTGAGCAGCGGCAGGGCGTCCTGGCGCATGACCCGGAGATTTGGGAGCCCCAGCCGCTCGACCTCCAGCAACAGGTGCCCGACGCCGGGTCGGTGAACCTCCAAACCAAGGAAGTTGCGCCGCGGTTGGTCCGCGGCCATCTGCGCCAGCGATTCACCGTTGCCGAAGCCGATCTCGAACACGACGGGCTGGTCGTTGCCGAATAGCGCCTGGAAGTCCAGCACCTGCTCCATCCCCCAGTCGATGCCCCAACGTGGCCACAATTCCGTGAACGCTCGCTCCTGGCCCGCGGTGAGTCGTCCCTCGCGCAGCACGAAGCTGCGAATGGGGCGTTGTTGGATAGAAGGCCTAAGGTCGCTGCGCATCAGGCGGGGGTCGGGTTATAGGCAGGTGTCGACAGGTTCGAGGGACCGGCTAGGAATTTAAGAAGAATCCGATGTCAATGTTCTGACTAAGTTCTGGCCAGCGGCCGTTCTGTACCGGGCCTAGTGAGTCTATTAAAGCGATGTCCGCCCAAGCTTGGACAACCTGTCCTGTAAGGTCTCGGGTTGGCGGCGAACCTGGGCTTCCGGCACAAGACCGCTGGTTCCTGTAAGCGCGCTACAATTCACAGTTCGAACAAACCTGAACCCATGGTGCGCCGTCGATTGCTCCGCGGATTGCAGCGGGTTCGCCCCAATGAAGGAATCCTTTCCCGTCGATGCCCCGAATCGATGTCCACAGCTTCTACGCCGAGTCCCTTCAGCAGCACGGCGATACCGCCGAAGGCCTTCACTTCCAGTCCGAGACGACGCAACTGGCGCGCTTTCGGGTCCTCTGCGACTGTTTCCCGGAGACATTGTCGGGCCTGACCCTCGTGGATGTCGGCTGCGGCTTCGGCGACTTCCTCTTTTACCTGCAAGAGCGCGGCGGCGCGCCGTCTCGCTATATCGGTATCGACATCCATGAGCGCATGGTCGAGACGGCGCGTGAGCGAACTGGCGCTGAGATCCTGCATCGAGATGTCCTGAAGGATCCGCTGCCGGACGCCGACTACTATGTCTGCAGTGGTGGCATGAACACTCTGACGCGGGCAGAGACCCGGGAATTCATGGCCCGATGCTTCGACGCGTCAACTCGTGGCTATCTGTTCAATATTCTGCGCGGCTCGGATTATTCCGAGGTCTTCAACTACCGCCAGCCGGACGAGATCGAGGCTTGGGCCTCCGAACTCGGCGCGGACTGCCGCATCATCGACGGGTATCTGCACCAGGACTTTACGGTCGCCTTGACGCGGCCGGCCTGACGCAATCAAGTGCAGTCGCGAGTCCACCAGGTGGATGTTCGGCCACCAAGTCTCGCGAGCCGGTGACCGCGTATGCGCGAGGCATAGTCGGCTCAGAAAAACGTCCCCTCGATCGGCGACGATGCGGAAGCGAAGCGCTTGGCCTGCATCCGTCCAGCCCGAAATGCCTCTCGGCCCGCCTCGATTCCCTTGCGCATGGCGCTGGCCATCAGCACGGGGTTCTTGGCGGCGGCGATGGCCGTGTTCATCAGCACACCGTCGCAGCCGAGTTCCATCGCCACGGCCGCGTCTGACGCGGTGCCGACGCCGGCGTCGACCAAGATCGGCACGGAAGCGTTCTCGACGATGGTGAGGATGTTGAGCGGGTTGCGGATGCCGAGACCGGAACCGATCGGGGCGGCCAGCGGCATCACGGCACAACAGCCGATGTCTTCGAGCTGTTTCGCGATGATCGGGTCATCGTTCGTGTAGACCATCACGTCGAAGCCATCAGCCACCAGGATCTTCGCCGCCTCGATGGTGGCAACGGCGTCAGGAAAGAGGGTCTTCTGGTCCCCGAGCACCTCCAGCTTGACCAGGTTATGGCCGTCCAGGAGCTCACGTGCCAGGCGACAGGTGCGCACGGCGCTGTCGACGTCATAACAGCCCGCGGTATTGGGAAGAATGGTGTATCGGCTCGGCGGTAGCACGTCCAGGATGTTGGGCTGTTCGGAATTTTGGCCCATGTTTGTGCGGCGAACGGCCACGGTGACAATCTCCGCTCCGCTGGCCGCGATGGCGCGGGCCGTCTCGTCCGTGTCCTTGTATTTCCCGGTGCCGACTAGCAGTCGCGACCGATAGGTGCGGCCGGCCAGATTGAATGTATCCGGGTTGAGCGTATCTGGGTTCAGATTGTTTACGGACATCGGGTTAAGCGGTCTCGACATTGATCATGGTGCATGGCACGCCGTGCTGGCAGGCGGAGCAGTTGCGCTGGCGCTTGAGCCCGAACGGTGCTGCTGACGAAATCGGCGTTCATTGAAGCGCCAGCATAACCGATCAGGCGACTGCCGAAGCGCGCCTTACCCAGAAAGCCGATCGCAGGGCTGCGGCAGCCTCGGGTTTTCCACTCAACCCCCGCCGACGGCGTGGATGATTTCGACCCGGTCCGCGGATGCCAGGTGACGGCTCTCGAACTGACTGCGTGGCACCAGCTCTGCATTGACCTCGACCGCCAGGCGCTTGCCGGTGAGTTGCAGGTGCTCAATGAGGCCTGACACGGAGAGTTCATCTGGGATCTCGGTCGGTTCGCCGTTGACGGTGATCTGCATCGGAGTTGGCGTACTCTGCGAATTGGTGGATCCGGGAATATTACAATAGACTTTCGCGGCTGCGACCTAACGCGGTGACGACTGATGAGGGTGACGTATGGCAGACTGGTCGGAGGATCTGATTCCCGCGGAGCGCGCGCGTACGCTCGACGGGCTTTTCCATCAACGCCTGAAGCGCTCGCCCAACTGCATCGCCTATCGCTGGCACGCGCGCGCGGAGGGCGGTTGGCATGCCGTCACATGGGGCGAGACAGCACGTGAGGTGGCACGCTGGCGTGAGGCGCTGCAGTCGGAGAATCTGAGTCCCGGCGACCGCGTCGCGATTCTGCTACGCAACTGCCCGGAATGGGTGATTGCGGATCAAGCAGCGCTGTCGTTGGGTCTTGTCACGGTGCCGTTGTATACCGATGATCGTGCGGACAATGCCGCTTACATACTGAATGATGCCGCCGTCAAAGTGCTGGTCATCCA
>JBATTL010000712.1:0-7404 GCA_049670525.1 Thiohalocapsa sp.
ACCACGGGCGCTTGGAAACGCGTCGCTACTGGGTCACCGAGGAACTGAGCACCTTGTCCGACACTGGACGCTGGAACGGACTGCGCAGCATTGGCCTGGTCGAACGTGCGTGCTGGAGCGAGGATCGCCACAGCGTGGAGCGGCGCTTGTTCATCAACTCAATCCCCGCCGACGCCAAGCGCTTCGCTCACGCGGTGCGCGGTCACTGGGGTGTAGAGAACAGCTTGCACTGGCGTCTGGATGTCGTCTTCGGCGAAGACGCCAGCCGCATCCGCAAAGGCAACGCGCCGGCGATCCTGACCTCGATTCGCCACCTGTGCATGAATCTGTTCGAACAAGAGCCCTCCAAACTCCGCCTGGCGCAGAAACGCCGCAAGGCCGCTTGGAATGACGTCTACCGCGCTAACGTCATCTTCGGCTGAGGAGTAACCATCCTCCGGCAAAGCCGGGGGCTTTGAATTCGTGAGCCGCTCAAAGCGGCGAAGGGGACGCTAACGCGGCCCCACGTTCATGAGCCGCCTAAAGGCGGCGGGTCAGTTCCATAGTCGTAGCTGATCGAAGCGTTGATCCTCGCGTTCTTGGTGCTGGATGTAGGCTCGGATCGTGGCCTCCTCTCCCCCAACTGTCGACACGAAGTAGCCGCGCGCCCAGAAATGCTGCCCGCTGAAATTGCGCTTGCGCTCACCGTGGACGCGGGCCGTATGGATGGCACTTTTCCCCGTGATGTAGCCCACAATCTGCGAGACCGCCTGTTTCGGCGGAATCGAGATCAGCATGTGCACATGGTCCGGCATCAGGTGCCCTTCCTCGATCCGGCTGTCCTTGTGCTAAGCAAGGTCATGAAACACTTCACCGAGGTGTTTCCGAAGCTGACCATAGAGGGTGCGACGGCTGCATTTCGGAATGAAAACAACGTGCTATTTGCACTCCCATTTGGAGTGACTTAGGCTAACAATCTTGTCCATCGGGACTCTCCACAGTCGTGTGCTTGGCGGCTCACGAACGGAGTGTCCTCGATGGACTCCCGGAAATGTCAAACTGTTACTGTCACCCCGGCAAAGCCGGGGGATTACCTTTTTTATTTATACGCGCTCGCCCTGCAATACCAGGCGACATCGAGGAATAATCACGCAAGACTGTTCGATAGGGTCCCGATGCCATCGATGGAGACCTCGACGGTCTGGCCGGATTTCATTGGCACAACCCCGAGCGAGGTGCCACAAGCGATGACGTCACCTGGCTCCAGTGCCATGTTCCGGGACAGACGGCTGATCAGCACAGCTTGACCGAAAAACATATCGGAAACCGCATAGTTCTGGCGCTCTCGACCATTCAGCAGGGTCCTAACGGTCAATTGCCGCGGATCAAGCCCGGTTGCCACCACTGGGCCGAATGGGCCGAAAGTATCGAACCCATTGCACGGGTCCATTGGGCGACAGACTGGTCGGCATCGATGAGCTGCAGCGCAGTAACATCGTTGACGCAGGTGTATCCGAGCACATGGGCCAAAGCTTCGTCCTCGGTAACGTCCTTACAACCCACTCCAATCACCACCCCGAGTTCGCCTTCGACGACGATCCGAACTTCGTAAGAGGCAGGACGACGAATGCTTCCTCCATGGCCTATAAAGCAAGTGGAGGGTTTCAGAAAGTACAGAGGCTCCGGAGGTTCGTCCCAGCCGTACTTGTCCGAGGCCGCGCGCAGATTGTTCCATAGGGCGATCATCTTATCGGCGCGAACTGGTTGTAACAGGCGGACGTCGGAGAGCAGAAGTTGTCGACCGTTGGGCTCGGGGTTACCGAACTCGATACCTTTGTCGAACCGTGGGAATAGGTTCCGATGAGTCGAACTCACCGGTTCATCCATATGCATTTAATAAAGAGATCGTTATTATTAGACTGTCAGAGAGTGGCTGTACAGCAGCGCGAACAGCATCGAATTACCATATCGTGATATCTATTTCCTTTGGCGAAAAATACTGAACTAACGCTCCTTTGGTCCTCCGGGTCATCGACAGGGCGAATCATGGTCGCAAGCGGACCCGCTGCGCGACTCTTAACCAGACCCCACAAATCGCCATGCATAAGGACGGTCGCAGCCAGACGCCAAGCAGCGAGAGAACGGAATCAACGACGCGAGCGTCAATGCTCGATTAGGGCACTGGCGGTGGCGCGGCAGGCACGCCCCGCTCCCAGACGGCAACAAGCATCTGAATGGCGAGAAGACTGTGCTAGTTTTCCTGCATCACAGGAAACGCCAGAGCCACAGATGTCGACCGACACCGCCGCCGCTTCGAAGATCCAGGTCATCGACCGCGCCGCGGCGCTGCTCGATGCCATCGCCCGTTACCCGGAACCGGTCAGTCTCAAGGTGCTCGGCGCCGAGACCGGACTGCACCCGTCCACCACGCACCGAATCCTGGCCTCGCTGATTCAGAATCGCTTTGTCGAGCGCAACGCCGCCGGACATTACCGTTTGGGGCTGCGGCTGTTGCAACTCGGCGTCCGTCTGCACGGCGACGTCGACATGCGCGCCGTAGCGCGCCCGGTCATGGAGGCGCTCCGGGACAAGCTCGGGGAATCCGTGAATCTGACCATCCGTGAGGGGGACGAGGTGGTCTACATCGACAAGGCCACGCCCAATCGCATGATCCATGTGCAGCAGTTGATCGGCTCGCGTGCGCCACTGCACGTGACAGCGGTCGGCAAGCTTATGCTCGGCGCGGCAGGGGAAGACGGCATGCGTGGCTACGCCCAGCGCACCAACCTCCCCGCCTACACCCGCAACACCATCACTGCCTTGTCGCGTCTGATCGACGATTGCGGCAAGGCGCTTGCGCAGGGCTACGGACTAGACAACGAGGAGGCCGAACTCGACGTCGGTTGTATCGGCGTTCTATTGCACGACAGCACAGGCCGAGTGGTCGGGGGTCTCTCGGTCTCCGCACCCATCGAACGCCGTCGTATGGATTGGATCAGCGACGTCGTTGCTGCCGGCCGCAGCATTTCCGAACAACTCGGCTGGCACAGCGACGTTCCAACCCGCCCCTAAGGAGTTCGCCTGCCCGCGCGCGGCATCGATTCGCAGTGAGTCCACCGCGAATCGGCGGCGTCCGGATCTTCCGCCACAGTGGCCCGCCCGCCAACGCTATGCTTCCGGTTAACTGCCACTCGTAGGCCATGAGCCACCCACGGAGCCCAACAGGAATGCCGCAAACCAATCCTAGCGAGGCTGCGCCTGAGACCTACGAGCCATGATTTTGCTGCGCTGCACACAAGACCTGACTCATCTGCAAGCGCGTGGCGCCCTCAGGCAATCTAGGCCCGAGCAGCTGGCCGACGGGGACTATACGGCGAGCTGTTCAGCTCAGGACGGGTGCGGCGGCAGGCGACTGTTGCAGAGCGGCTAGAAGCCGAATGGCCTCCCGATTGGTCCACGAGCTGGCCAGCTCCAGGGCCCTGTCGATGGGCAGCCAGACGCACTGGCTGTGCTCGGCGGGGTCAAGACGGATAATGCGCCGGTGCGCAAGAGGAAGTGCGAACCAATGCTCACGATTGAAGCAGACGCCATTGCCATAGCGCGCACGCCATGCCTTGATGATCGGAAACAGTCGGGATTGGCGCAAATCGACGAGCCTGGCGGCTCCGAGCAACCCCGTCTCCTCCTTGAGTTCCCGAAGCGCGGCAGAGCGCGGCGATTCGCCGAGGAGCAGGCTGCCCGTGACGGACTGCCAAAAGCCCTCGGGTCGGGTTCGGTTCATGAGCAGATATTCACCGGCAGCGGTGAATATCACCACCAGTACTGAGATGGGGCGCTTGGTGCGTTGATTCGGCGTCATGGCTCTGCCCCGCGCGGACTCGGTCAAGCACGCAGGCGGATGCGCAGCGCCAGCTCCTTGAGCTGAGCCTCGTCGACCGCGGATGGCGCTTCGGTGAGCAGGCAGCTCGCGGTCTGGGTTTTCGGAAAGGCCATGACATCGCGAATGGATGCGCTGCCGGTCATCAGCATCACCAGACGGTCGAGCCCGAAGGCGATGCCGCCGTGGGGCGGGCAACCGAATCTGAGAGCGTTGAGCAGGAAGCCGAAGCGATCATCGGCCTCCGCATCGGTGATCTGCAGCAAGCGGAAGATACGGCGCTGCACCTCCTCCCGGTGAATACGAATCGAGCCGCCACCGACCTCGGTGCCATTCAGCACCAGATCGTACGCCCGTGATTCACAGCCGCCCGGATCGGCCTCCAGACCGTCGAGCTGGTCTTCCTTCGGTGCCGTGAATGGATGGTGGAGCGCGACCCAACGATCACTGTTCTCGTCGCGCTCGAACATCGGGAAATCGACCACCCAGACCGGGCGCCAATCGCCCTCCAACAGTTCGCGGTCGCGCCCGAGTTTGACTCGCAGAGCGCCGATGGACTCGTTGACGACCTGTGTCTTATCAGCACCGAAAAAGACCAGATCACCGTCTTCGGCACTAGTTCTCGCCATGATGCCGTCAACGGCCGCGTCCGGCAGGAACTTGAGGATCGGCGACTGCAGCCCGTCCCTGCCCACTCCCGACCAGTCGTTGACCTTGATGTAGGCAAGACCCTTCGCGCCATAGATGCCAACGAACTTGGTGTACTCGTCGATCTCCTTGCGGCTGATGTCGGCGCCCTTGGGCAAGCGCAATGCGACCACGCGGCCATCCGGATCCTTGGCCGGGCCGGCGAAGACCTTGAACTCGACTTGGTCCATCAGGTCGGCAACGTCGATCAGCTCCAGCGGTACACGCAGATCCGGGCGGTCGGAGCCGAACCGGCGCATGGCCTCGGCATAGGTGATACGGGGGAATGGGTCAGGGAGATTGGTGTCGAGCACCTCCTGGAACAGCGCACGGATCATCTGCTCCATCAGGTCGGTTAACTCGGCCTCGTCCAGAAAAGATGTCTCGATGTCGAGCTGGGTGAACTCGGGCTGACGGTCGGCGCGCAGGTCCTCATCGCGAAAACAGCGGGCGATCTGGTAGTAGCGATCCATGCCGGACATCATCAACAGCTGCTTGAACAACTGCGGCGACTGAGGCAGCGCGTAGAACTCGCCCGGATGCACGCGACTGGGAACCAAGTAGTCGCGAGCGCCCTCGGGCGTGGACTTGGTCAGGATCGGCGTCTCGATGTCGAGAAAGCCCTGCTCGTCGAGGAATCGCCGCATGCATTGCGTGATGCGGCTGCGAATGCGCAGGCGCTCCTGCATCTCCGGGCGGCGCAGGTCGATGTAGCGGTAGCGGAGACGGATCTCTTCGGACGCGTCGGTGTGATGATCGTCGAGCTGGAACGGCGGTGTTTCAGCGGCATTCAGCACCGTCAAGGACTGAGCCAATAGCTCCACCTCTCCGGTGGGCATGTTCGGGTTGACGGTGCCTTCCGGGCGAGCGCGCACGCGGCCCTCGACAGCCAGCACGAATTCACTGCGGATCTGCTCCGCGAGCTGGAACATATCCTGCTGATCCGGATCGAATACGACCTGCACCAGGCCCTCGCGGTCGCGCAGGTCGACGAAGATGACGCCGCCGTGATCACGCCGACGATGAACCCAGCCGCAGAGCCGGACCTGCTGGTCGATGAAACTGGCGTCGAGTTCGCCGCAATAATGACTGCGCATGCCGTTCGATCTCGTCAATCGGGGAGTATGAATTCCGAGCGATCCCGAGCAGTAGACACTGCCCGAGAAAACCCAGCAGGTTAACGCTGGCTGCTGATCGAGGCAAGTGCGACAGGTCGCCGTTTAGGCGTCTGCGGCAGTCTTTGGCTTGGGTTTCGGCTTGGGCTTGGGCTCGCTTGTCGGCGTCGGCTTATCGGGCTTGTCGCTGGACGGCGCCGCGGTCGTTTCCTTCTTGTCAGCCTTACCGTCGGAAACGGCGGCTTCTTTGACCGGTTTCTCCCCGGTCTCATGCAGGTTCTTCTTGCCGTCTTTCTTGAAGTCGGTCTCGTACCAACCTCCCCCCTTGAGACGGAATGCGGCGGCGGTGATCTGTTTCTTCAGCGCCGCCGCGCCGCATTCAGGACAGTCCGTCAGCGCCGAATCGCTGAGCTTCTGCAGTGCGTCAAGCTCGTGACCGCAGTCTTCGCAGCGGTAGGCATAAATGGGCATCGTCGTTTCCTCAAGAAGCGGATAGTCGGGCAACCCGCGGATCATAGGGTTATGCGCCGGGAAATCAAAGCCCGAGACCAACGCGGATGCCCGACGTAGCGCTGATAGGCCCTAATGCTTTCCTTAGGTGATCTCTGTCATACGAAAATCTCTGGCAAGCGACTTAGCGTATCCCCGGCCACATCGCTAGATTCCATCCGATTGGCGTCGAGGCGGGATCGATGCTTCTCAACGCCAACAACAGCAACGTCAATTGGGTTCCAGCCATGTCCACAGGTCCCCGCAGTATTCTGATCACCGGCTGCTCGAGTGGTATTGGTCATGCCTGCGCACATGGCTTGGCGGAACGCGGCTGGCAGGTGATCGCGTCCGCCCGCAGACCTTCGGACGTGGTGCGGTTGAAGGAAGCGGGTCTAGATGCGGTGCGGATCGACCTGGACGACACCCGCAGCATCGCCGAGGGCCTGAGCGAGACCCTGCATCTCACCGGTGGCGGACTCGATGCCCTGTTCAATAACGGCGCTTACGGTCAGCCTGGCGCCGTTGAGGACCTGACGCGAAATGTGTTGCGCGCACAGTTCGAAACGAACCTTTTCGGCTGGCACGACCTGACGCGTCGCGTCATTCCGATCATGCGGGCCCAGAGGCAAGGGCGCATCGTACAGAACAGCTCCGTGTTGGGACTGGTGGCCCTATCGTTTCGCGGCGCCTACTGCGCATCCAAATTCGCACTGGAAGGGCTCACCGATGCGATGCGCATGGAACTCGCCGGCACCGGCATTCACGTTTGCCTGATCGAACCCGGCCCCATTCTGAGCCGTTTCAGGGAGAACGGCTACGCGGTTTACCGCCGCAACATCGACCGGGATGCCAGCGCTTTCAGGGCGACCTATGACCACATGGAGGAGCGGTTGACCAAGGACGGTCCCGCGCAGCCTTTCACCCTGCCACCCGCAGCCGTGTTGAAGAGGCTGATCCATGCGCTTGAGAACTCCAAGCCGCGACCACGGTATTACGTGACCGTCCCGACCCATCTGCTCGGTGCCTTGCGGCGGGTCCTATCGACTCGAGGCCTGGACGTACTGATGCGCAAGACGTCGCGAGGGGGACGCGGTTGATGGTTACAGAAAGCTGAGTTCTGTCAGACGATTTCTGCCAATTCTCCTACCAGCTGATGTGTCTTGACGCCCGCCTTTATTTGTCGCACCGGCAGGAGCATAGCCCGCCTATGCTCCTGCCGGTGCTCCTTGAAGCCGAACCTCAATCCTGCGTCAT
>JBATTL010000713.1:0-4055 GCA_049670525.1 Thiohalocapsa sp.
ACAACAAAATCGACTCAGGCTGGATCCGGGGTGCCTCTGTCGCGACCGGGAGGCGGAAAACGGCCCGCTGGCGACCGCCTGGCCATCCAACAAGTTTCTCGATCCAATCACCGACGGCGCCGTGCTGCCGATCCTGCACCTCAATGGCTACAAGATCAGCAACCCGACCCTGCTGGCCCGCATCGCGCCCGAGGAGCTGGAGCAGTTCTTCCGCGGCCGCGGCTGGACCCCGTACCTTGTCGAAGGCGATGAGCCGGAAAGCATGCACCAGCTGATGGCCGACCCGCTCGACCAGGCCATGATCGTGCCGCGCTCACCCAAAGGCTGGACCGGAGCGACCATGGTCGATGGCGTGCCGCACTTGGGCACCAAAGGGGCGTGCCTGAAGCAGTTGGTCCAGGACAGGCTGATCGAGCACAGGCACGACATCGCCAAGCACGGCCAGGATCTGCCGGAGATCCGCAACTGGATGTGGCGGGGATGACATCGCCATGGCACTGCCGCTGGATTAGGTTCTGTGTGCAGGCGGTATTGCTCGGATCCATGCAGTACGGGGTCATCTGCTCGGTCGTGGCGCAGGAGCCGGTCGGCACGGGAAACGAGCCGCACAAACCCATCAGCCCCGCGAACGAGGAGCTCTCCCCGGCACCAGCGAAGGTTGATGTCAAACCCATCGCGCAAGATGAAGAGATCCGCAAGCGGCTCCAAACCGTGTTGGACGCCACCGACTGGTTCACCGACCCGCAGGTCCGCGTCCAGGAAGGCGTCGTCTTTCTCAGCGGTCAAGTGGCGTCCGATGAGCTTAGACAGTGGGCTGGGGATCTCGCAAGCAATACGCAGGACGTCGTCGCCGTTGCCAACCGGATTAAGGTGCCCCAACCGTCTGCCTGGGATTTCCGTCAAGCGTCTAGCGGTATCTCTGCACTATGGCGCGACTTCATCCGCGCGACGCCGTTCCTCCTTTTCGGACTGCTCATCCTGGTACTGTCGGTGGGGACCGCTCTGTTGGCGACACGAGGAGTCCGAGTATTACTCCGCCAAAGGATTCGGACGAAACTCTTGCAGAATGTGATCGCTCGTGCGGCAGGCGGGCTCGTTATCCTCTGTGGCGCCTACCTTATTCTGAGGGTCTCTGGCCTGACTCAACTGGCATTGACGCTGGTCGGAGGTACCGGTCTGATCGGCCTGGTCCTTGGTATCGCATTCCGCGACATCACCGAGAACTTCCTGTCCAGCATCTTCCTTAGCATACAGCGGCCATTCGAGACGGGCGACTTGGTCGAGATCTCCGGCTTGACCGGTTATGTGCAGCAGTTAAACATGCGCACAACCATCATGATGACCCTCGATGGCAACCTCGCGCAGATACCAAATGCCACCGTTTACAAAAGCATCCTCAGCAACTTCACGACTAACGCCAACCGGCGCGAGGACTTTGTTGTCGGCATCGGCTACGACGATGCGATCAATGAGGCGCAGGAGATTGCACGTCAGGTTCTGGCGGACCACCCGGCGGTGCTTAAAGACCCGGAGCCCTCGGTACTGGCCGACAGTCTCGGCAGCGCAACGGTGAATCTGCGTGTCTACTTTTGGCTAAACGGGCGCGAGCACAGCTGGCTGAAGGTGCGGTCTTCGGTCATCCGGCTGGTGAAGCTCGCCTTTCAGAACCAGGGCATCTCGATGCCCGACGAGGCCCGAGAGGTTGTCTTCCCTCAAGGCGTCCCCGTCACCATGCTCGCCGAGAAACCGGCAGACGAGCACGCTGGTGCGCCGGCGAAGCGGCTCGCCGCCGAATCGCGGCACCAAGACCCCGAGGTTGTGTCGACGAAAGCGGAAGCGGGATTGTACAGCGAATCGATCGTCATTGAGGAGCAGGCACGGGAGGCAAGGCCATTGAAGGAAGGGGAAAATCTCTTGCCTGCGGCGTCCGGTACCGCTGCCTTTGAGAAGCGCACGAACGAAACAAGGCCATAGCACAGAAGGGGATTCTGCATCGACATACGCGGACAGGACATCCCGCCTATCCAGACAGGACAAGGGGGCCAAAGCAGATCGATCACGCCGTTTCGTACGGTGGCCGCCCAGTGCCCATCCAGTGCCCGCCCAGAGCGGGCGGGAATCGCCACACAATGTCGCCATTCCCCTCGGGCTTCCAGCGGTCTCTCCACGACCACGCGAAAAGCCTCCGCAAGCCGATCTGCTGAAGGGGCAGAACCGGCCTGCTTGCTCCCCCCGCCGGGCCTGATGGCCCGGTCGGTTGGCGGCGAGGTCGCTATTTGGCCACAGGGGGCACGGCCTTGTCGGAGCTGAAATCGAAGAGCGCGTAGGCCGGGCAAAATCGGAACCAGGCGGTGCCGAGCAGCACCGCACCGATTAGTCCGACCACCCAGCTGCTGCCGAAGAAGACACTGGCGATCAGTAGAACGCCTAGCGCCGCGCGGATCAGGCGATCGATGTTGCCGACATTGTGCTTGGTGAAATCAAAGTTCATGATCATTGCTCCAGTGGTTGAGGATCGATCTTGGCCTCCGTGCCGCTTCACATCTCCTTCTTGACGTCCCGGGCCGCATCGCTCACGGCGTCACCGCCGCTTTGGATATCCTTGCCGGCACCTTCGATGGTATTGCAGCCGGACAATCCGCCGATCGCGACCAGAAGAATCAGTGCTATAAGCTTGTTCATCACCATCACCTGTTGTGTTTCCGTACCATCGGTTGCCGTTGCGCCACCGTCGGTCTGTCCTGTTTTCGGCGGTTCCCGAGGGGGCCGGTGCTGGGCATGTCGACGACGACCGGTGCCGGCTTCGATGGTCGCGGTTGGGTCGCGTGCGGCGACTTCGAGTGGGCTCGGCGGTGCGTCTGCATGGCCTCTGTCTACCGACGATCGCAAACGGTGATGTGAAATCTACGCCGAACGGGCCGCGCCTTCAGTGCGCTAGCGAACATAAGAAGCCTTGTCATGATGGACAGGGTTTAGAACTGGTCGTTCAGGGAGCGTCGTCCCGGAAAACGGAGCGGCGCCTTTATCGCTGGCAAGGTTGCCGCGGCCCATGCGCGAGAAGCTGTGACCGTGCCATTTTTAGCCGGCGGGCGGTCAGTGCGCGGCGGCCACTCACCGACGAGATCCGATCAGGCGTCCCACATCACGTTTTCGTGCGCTGCCGCGGCGGCCGTGAGCAGCTCGATCAGGGGCAATGCCCGATGGGCGAGGCTGACGTGCTGGCCTTCCTCCCCATCATTCGCTGAGTCGTTGGTCGGATCCAGGGGCTCGTCCGGTTGCGCCTGGACCGCCGCCTTCAGGTGAGCCAGTGCAGCCGGCACATCGTCGGCCATAAGGGCGCCGGGCACGCTTCCGCTATGCCCCATCAGTTTGAGCAATGCGATGGCGACATCGCCGAACATCGTGATGCTGGCGTAGGCCTTGGTCTTGAACGTGATCAACATGGTCGCTTCAGTCCTGTATTGATGATTGGATTATCGCCTTTCGGCTGATCGCCGCGACGGAGCTGGGGACGGTGAAGTCGCCGATCAGCGCCAGACCGGCGTCCGGCAAACGCGCCTGCACAGGCTCGCCGACTGCCTAAACACGCGGTTGACTCCGTGATTGATCCCGAAGCCGGTCAGTCAGCCCTTGCAGCGTCTTCAGCGCATGATCGGCCACCAGATCATTGAACTGCCCCACCAGCCCCTGATCGGAGCCAAAGACGACCGCGCCAATTACGCCCGCCTCGGCGCGTTTGCGTTCACCAGCCGGTGCGTCCGCGTTGCCGATGCCCCGGAAGCAGATACCCAACCCCAGCTCCAGGGTGCGTGCATAGTCGCCCAAGGCGCTGACCGATTGCCCGTACTGCACGATGCTCGACGCGGCCAGCGACTTCATGGTGCGGACAACGGATTGAAGGTCACCGGCGCTCTTGATCTCGTGGCGCAGGCTGACGGTGGTGTCGCTCATCGCTCGTCCGGCGGTATCGCCTCCTCCGGGAGCCGGTCGGCTTGGCGCCGGCGCTGACCGCGCAGTCGCCCGAGGGTGCGCGCGATATGAAGATCGGTATGGAC
>JBATTL010000714.1:0-4977 GCA_049670525.1 Thiohalocapsa sp.
TAGTGCCTGAAAGAAAACCCCGTGCAATTCGATCAAGCCGCTCCTTGCCGTTCGGCAGGAAAGCGAGATTTCATTCAGTCATGGGCGAGGACGGCGACGGGAATCGATTCGATGAGAATCGTTCTCATTAAAGCCGTTTGCGAGGCGAGTCCTCCCCTGGGACGAGCCGCAAGGCGACGACCGTTGGGGTCAAGCCACGCGTTGTTTCCGGCGTCGCTCCTTGGCGGCCTCTTCGGCCAACAGGATGGCACCGAGACGATGCAGGTTGCGCGCGACCACGGCCAGGGCAACAGAGCGCTTGAAACCGTCGATGCCGTGGTCGGGGCAGCGGTCCAAGCCATGCGCCTCCAACGCGTTGATGGCCGACTCGACCGCGGCGTGCTGCCGGCGCAAGCGCTGAAAGCGTGGGTTGTGCTCGCGCGCGTGCTCGGCGGCGTTGCACTTGCCCTTCTTCGGCAACACCGGGAAGGGGATGACCTCGGCCAGGCGCCGCTGGTTCGCCGGGCTGTGGTAGCCCTTGTCGAAACTGACACTGTGGATGCGCGGGTAGCGTCGGGCGAGGTCTTCGACCACGGGGACGAGGACTTGATCGTCGGTCTCGTCCTGCATGACGCGCTGATTGAGGAGAAAGCCGTATTGATCTTCGCTCACCATTACGCGCAGGCCCAGTTCCACCGGCACACCGGCCTTGCCCTTGTTGATCCACTCGGTGTGCGGCTCAAAGATCGAGAACACTTTCTCGGCATGCGGGATGCGTTCGCCGAACAGGATGCGCCGGCGGACCTGGTCGCTCTGGCGCTCGGCATGGGCGATGTAGTCGTCGAGCGCAGTGAACAGCACCGCCGGCAGTCGACAGCCAATATGCAAGCGGCTGCGGGTCAGACGGGCGCGCTCGAGGAAACCTTCCGCCAGTTCCAGATACGCCTGGCAGACCTGCTCGATCAGCGCGACGCGCTTGTCCGGGTCCTTGGCGTTGGAGCGTTTGAGCTGCTGCAGACGGCGATAGAGCCTTTTCAGGCTGCGGATGTTGTAGGCGCTCTGGCGCCAGTCGCTCAAGCCCTCGCCGTCACACAACCCGGCGCTGATCTCGATCACCTTGCGCACGGCGTCGTAGAGCAGGTTGAGATCGGTCGGATAGTGCACGTCGGTCTCGACCACAAAGGAGTCGCAGCGCACCGCCAGGGTATCCTCGGGGCCGTGCTGCACCCGTGCATGCCCCGCCTCGACCACCACCTGGCTGATGCGATCGAGTACCACGGGGGTGAACAGGCGCAGGTTGTCCTTGAGCGTCTGCACGTTCCACAGGTGGCCGTCCTCGGGCCAGTCGCTGTGCCCGAGCATCTGGCGCACGCCGCGGTGCTGGTTGGCCAGTTCGGTGATCCGGTCGTAGTCGGCGTTGAGCCCCAGGCGCAGCACCCCGAGTACCAGCATGCGCCACTGCGTCATGCCCGGGCGTCCGGTCTCGGTGCTCACCGCTTCGCCATCGGCGCCCACCGCCACCACCTCGGCGAGGATGGCGAAGACCCGCTCGCGCACAGCCGCGGAGGTGTAGATGTGCTGCAACCCGCGCAGCAGGCGCGGGATGTCGTCGCGCGAACGCCGGTCGAACTCGATCGCGCCGATGTCCACTTCGCCGAGCCGCAATTGCGGGTTGATGAGTGCGCGCATGGCCTTAGGAATGAACGAAGTTGATGAGAAACAATTCAGCCTTCATTCGATGTTGCGCCGGAATCGAATTGAGACCACCAAGCATCAATGGTTTAGGGCTCTCCCTAGCCCCAACGGTCCTCTCCGTGGCGCAATCTTCGAACATGGCGCCATAGTCTAACTTATTGTTCTAGATTGCAAAAGTGAGTTATCATTCAGACACGAGTTAAGCGCGGGGTCGAGCACGGCGGCGGGCGAGGATTCGCGAAGCGATCCTCAGCGGCCGCCAGCCGCGCCGCAGCGCGGGAGTGGTGGCTCGAGCGGTCAGACGGTCGAACGGCGTGTCGGGCACTATGCATACGCGACTCCCTCCGTGAGGGGATAAGGCGCCAGGTCCCCTTTGCACATCTCGAGTGGAGTGCGGGGCACCCAATTCAGTGCTTTTGCCATCTTGGCGGTTCTCTGTTGACGTGAAAGTGGCGCCGCAATGGTCTGCACTGCGCGCGACGTTGTCGCTAGGCACCCGCGAATCGTATACATAGCAGAATCCACCAAGGCATTTCAACGGACCGAATTTGTCAGCCTTTCCAGGCCGATGTACCGCCCCAGCGTACCTGCGGACCAGCCCCGTTCCTCTCCGCGGATGCTTGTTTTCTACCTTGGCCGCTGTACCCGCCATGATCTCCAAATTCCCGACCTGGTGCCCGGCTACTTCTTCGCTTCGCCAGTTTCTTGTGCAAGGTTGCATCGTTCCGTCTCTCTGATTGCAATTCCGTTCCGCCCGCCGTAGCCCCGGATCATTACCTCGAACGTGGCCATGGCCCGCCAATATTCGCCCACCCAGCTCTTCCGCCGCTTACTGAACAGTCTGCTGGCCCGCTACTTCAAGGAACGGCACGGCGTGCTGGGAGAGATCGACTTCGGAACGCTCAAGGAGACCAACATCGCCCCGATCTTCGAGGCTTTCAGGGAGCTACCGGACAGCAAGCAGGCGGAGATCGAGGCGGAGTGCCAGGACATCGACAACATGGCCTGCCAGGGGGGCATCACGGCCCTGGCGGATGAGGCGGACTTCCATCAGGACCAAGGATTCGCTGAGGCGATTTCCAAGATCGACGGCTTCCACGGTAAGGCGATGTGGGCCTTCCTGGAGCACCCTGGCTACTGGGCCGGTGCGACGTTGTTCCTGCACTCGGACAACATCGCCGAGTCGTCCTGGAAGAAGCGCAACGACCTGCCACACCTCCCGCCGCATGTCGATCCGGAGGACACGGAACTGCTGGAGCAGGCCATCAGCCACTACTTCCACAGTAAGGAGGGGCGGGGGCGCAACTGCAAGGTGGAGGTGTTCCGCCGCCGGGATAAGGAGTATTTCTTCGCCTACCCAGAGGACTACGCCCAATCCGGCGTGGAATGGGTGCGCAACGCCCTCTCCACCCGTGCGCGGCATCCTGCCTTCGAGATCATCTTCGTCTACTGTCAGTCTCAGGGCATGCTGGACATCTATGCCCCGCGCAACACCAAGTACGTCGGCGATCTTCAGGAGCTGTTTGCGGACGCCATTCTCAAGCTCGACGAGCTGGATGCCTTCGCTGGTGGCGGCCTGGTCTACAGGCTCGACCCGCTCGCGGACCGGGGGTTTGTGTTCAAGTACGCGCCGACCAGCGGGATGGAGTCGGTGACGGTGAAGCGTCTGCGCCTCCGCCTGACAACCGGCAGAAAGCGCCATGTCGCCGTCCAGGCCGACCCAACGCGGGACCCGAAGGCCATCTACGACCTCATGGACGATCTCGACCTGCCGCCCTTCTATGTCACCCAGGCGGAGATCACGGTCAAGTTCGCTCCGACGCCCGGCACAGGCAGCCGCACGCGAACCTTCAGGATCAGCGACCCGAACTGGTGCGCCCTGCGCCACGACGGGCGCGACGAGGCCATCCGCCAGATGCTCGCCGATTCTGGGATCGATCTGGTGGAGCACAATCCCCCGGAGGCTGATCAGGACGCATGACGCTGGAGGACGTGCTTCGGGAGTTGGTCCAGTGCCTCGACGACGCGGGCGAAGTCCTCGTGGGCCGGGAACAGGTTCGTCGATGGCCGGAAGGCGCTGTTGAGGTCTTCGTCAAGGCCGGTTGGATCAAGCCCGCACCGCCCGCCTCGACGGTGGAATGCCCCGGTTGTGAAGAACGATGTTTCGAGCCGGCTCGTGTCATCCAATCGCAGGATGGCCAACAGACACGGGCCTACGTGGCCTGCACCTACCGAGACGACATGGGGCGGGTGCCGATTCCCCTCAGCCACTTAGATCAGTGGCAAATCACGGATGGTCAGGTGGCCCGCTGGGTGTCCAAGCAGCTCGGCATCAAGGAGGCCCCAAAAAGGGGCAAGAAGAAACGGATCATTGAACTCGGGATACTCCGCGGCACGCAACGGTCTGGCAGCGTCTCGCTCGACTTCTCCGAATCCGTGTGTCTCAAGTCGGCCGACCAGTCGTTCCCATTGATCGAGGGTGCATTCTTTGAGGACGGGCGGCTTCGGCTCGACCAATCCGCCGTTGTCGAATTGGTGGACTACTCCGCAACCCGTCGGACAGCGGACCGTTACCAGCCTTCTACTGCCAGACGGGACGACCGGAAGCTGGGTACAGCCGCACGCCACTCCGCTTGGCGCAAGGAGGCTCGGACGCTCAGGAGGGACCACCCCGACAAGTCCGAGCGATGGATTGCGCAACGCATCGAGAAGATGGATGTGGCCGCCGGCGCCGCGTGGGAGACCATCAGGAAGAACATCCGCGAGTAAAAAGTGGGGCGAAAAGTTTTCGCCCCATTTGACCAGCACCTAACCCTCTGAATCGTCTCGTGTGTCTGTGTGTTCCAGTTCGCTCCGGATTGAGAGCACGGCCCGGTACATCAGCTATAGATTGTTGTTTTTAAATCAGCTACCACCCCCACAGGGGGTGGTTTGATGAAGGCCCCCAGAGGGGGCCATGCGGGCGTGAAAGGGCCTTAAGGCCCTGGAGACGCAGCTGTTCCTGAAGCTGTTCCTCAACTTCCTGATATCGGATATAGGCGCGGATCTTCTCCTCGTCCAAGCCGATGGTGCTCACGCAGTACCCGCGTGCCCAGAAATGCAGGCCCGTGAAGTTGCGCTTCTGCCCAAGAAACTGACGATGGATCCTGATCGCTGACTTCCCTTTTAGGAACCCGACAGTGTTCGCCACGCTGTACTTCGGCGCGATGCTCAGGCACAAGTGGATGTGATCCGGCATCGCATGCCCTTCCACGATCTCCACGCCTTGCTGATGACACAGCTCCCGCAGAATCCCTCCGATCT
>JBATTL010000715.1:0-6203 GCA_049670525.1 Thiohalocapsa sp.
CGGCCGAGGGCCAAGATCTCGACCAGGCGGATGAGCATGCCGACGGTAAAAATCGCCAGAGCGATCTGGAACATCGGCCCCTTGGTCCAAAGCAGGAATTCCATCGGGGTCATCATAGCTTCTGCTCCAATTCATCGACGGTCACAGGCTGGTGCTGGGCCTTGGCCGCGGCGGTCTTGCGTCGGCCCAGGATGCCGGCAGCGGCGCCGATCGCAATCCCGGCCGCACCCGCTCCCACCAGCACGTCACCGGAGTCACCGATCGGCACCGACAGGGCCTTATAGAAACCCCCGGCATCCCAGAAGTCCGGCTCAGAACAGCCCAGGCAGGGGTGACCCGCCTCGATGGGCCAACTGACGCCGCCGTTCCACTTCATGGTCGCGCAGGCGTTGTAGGCCATCGGTCCCTTGCAGCCGAGGCGATAGAGACACCAGCCCTTCTTCGCGCCCTCGTCGTCGAAGCTCTCCGCGAATAGGCCCTTGTCGTAAAACGGCCGGCGGTAGCAGCGGTCGTGGATGGACTGGCCGAAGAACGCCAGCGGGCGATTGTATTGGTCCAGTTCCGGCAACGTGCCGAAGGTGAGGTATTGCGCGAGTACACCGGTGATGACCATGGGCACGGGCGGGCAGCCCGAGACATTGATCACCGGTTTGTCCTTGACGATGTCGGTCACTGCCACGGCGCCGGATGGGTTCGGGTCCGCCTTTGGCAGACCACCGAAGGCGGCGCAAGTGCCCACCGCGACCACCGCGGCGGCACCTGCGACGGTCTCTTCGAGCATTTGCAGATTGCTGATTCCTGCGATCGTGGAATAGCCGGGATTGGAGTCCGGGCCGGGCAGGGAGCCGTCGACGACGACCAGATACTGGCCATCGTTCTCGCGCATGGCCTGCTCGCGCGCGTGCTCGGCGGCGTCACCGGCGGCGGCCTGCAGCGTGTGATGATAGTCCAGCGAGATGATGTCGAAGATCAGGTTCTCGACCGTCGGCGAGAAGCTACGGGTCAGTGATTCGGTGCAGCCGGTGCACTCCTGGAACGACAGCCAGATCACCGACGGTCTGCGCGCCTTCTCGAGCGCCGCGGCGATGGCTGGCGCCATGCTCGGCGGCAACGCCATCATTGAAGCGGTGGCGGCACAGAACTTGAGAAATCCACGGCGCGACACCCCGTGTTGGCGGAGGCTTTCGCCCAGGGTTAGTTGTCGTTGGTTGGAAACGGCCATCATGCCTCCTATCAGCGTGCGGGGATCCCGAGGTCGGAGTCGGCGTTGTGGGCTTGAGAGAACGCATCGGCGGCGGCCTCCAACCGGGCGTCCAGTGCCATCAGCGAAGCGTCAAGATCCGCACCCTGAGTGCGGAGGATCTGCGGCACCTCGTCCACCTCGATCTGGAAAGCGATGCGCCGGTGCTCGGTGTTTGAATGGTCCAGGACCCAGACGCCAGGAAACCGCGTCTCCCAGATCCGGGTTGGACCCAGCGCGTCGATACTGGCCTGCACCTCGCCGCAGCCCAACAATTCCAACAGCCGTTCCTCATCGCCGGGGCCGAAGGGCACGGCTGCCAGATCGATACAGGTGGATTGGCCGGTCTTGGCTAAACGCGCCAAGGCATGACGTATTTCGCTCAGGATTGGCAGCGCATTACCGAAGTCTTGACGCCATGGCTGTTCGACCCGAATCGGAATGTCGTCCAGCTTGGACATGGGAGCCTCCAGGCAAGAACTTTTAAATCATTTATTGATAATGTTATGCTGTTCTTATAACGTCTGTGTTGACTTGGGGCAGGAACTGCGGCGAGCGCTGACGGAAGGGCTGCAGTTACGATGCCCCGCATACCGTGCGGATGGTGCTCAATCCCCGGAGCCCTGAGCTGCGGTTGACCCGGCCGTTACGGGATCTCGCCGGAACTGGAACGCCACCGTTGCAGCAGCGCCCGGACCGCGTTCGCAGCCCGAGGCACCGCGGCGGCCACCGGCGCGGTCAATTCGGTACCCCAGTCGACGCGCTGCGGCTCGATGCCGATCAGCGCTCGCTTTGGCGGGAGGCTGTCGGTCAGACGGGCGATATCGATAAGATCCGCCAGACTGACCTCATGCACGCTCTTGGCGTGGCGGGTAAGTTGCTCGTCCATGGCTGCGCTCTCCAGCACGCGAACCTTGCCCGGGGCCTCACCCA
This sequence comes from Thiohalocapsa sp., assembly GCA_049670525.1. GTDB lineage: Bacteria > Pseudomonadota > Gammaproteobacteria > Chromatiales > Chromatiaceae > Thiohalocapsa. The sequence continues at coordinate 2,174 of JBATTL010000715.1, forward strand.
TGGCGGCGGCATCGACGACGATCAGCCGCGCCGCGTCGGCGATGGGGCCCGCCAGCGTGAAACTCAGCGTGCCGCCATCAAGCAGAACCAGGTCCGGGTCCGTCGCGGCGTCGGCTTCCATGGCGCCGAGCACCGCGACGCCCACCGCGTCGTCGCTGAGCAGCAGGTTGCCGAGTCCGAGAATCAATGTGTTCCCGTTAGCCATCAGCGGAACCCAAGGCGCCTGCAGCGATTTGCTTGGCAGATGGCCGGCGTCTTTCTCGCTCTGAGCCCGGGGAATCCGGGCCAGGGGTCGAATCGTTGCCATCGATCGGGAAAACCCCGAGCTTCGAGTTCGAACGTTCGACAAATGCCGGCGCGATCAGGCTTGCGGCAGAGTACTGGTCAAACGTAGCCTTGGTCGCAGAATCCTGAGTAAGGGGGGAGTGTTCGAGCATGTGCATGGGAATCCCGATGCGGATCATTAAGATCGACGGCTTGCTGGCTCGCTGCGAGGCCAAGGGCGTCGAGCGCGAGGCGGGTCTGCTGATGCTCGAGCACGAGGGACTCGTCGTGGGTGATTATGTCGTCGTGCATCTGGGCCACGCCATTCAACGGGTTACAGCGGAGCAGGCCGCGGACGCTTGGGCGATTTACGACGAGATGCTCGCAGCGCCCAGCTGAATCGCCCGGCTGAATCATGCTGCGCAGGCTTTCCGCAGGAAAAACCGATTTTTCGGCTATCCTCGCCACAATCTGGCCGATTGCACGACTCAACCGGCCGCGTTGATGAACTCATCGGCAATGATGTACTGGCGTTGTACCTCGTCGGTGTGCGCTCCGTCGTCCCCCCCGACGAGTTCGCAATTGTTGGCCATACGCGCCTGCATCGCCGCCTTCCACGCGCGGTTGGTTTTCTCCGCCAACAGTTTGTCCGGCGTCAGTGCGGTGGTGATCGCGGCCGCGACGAAGTGATCGGCCTGGGCCAGCCAGTCGGTATTCCTGCCGCAGTCGGTATAGGTCTTGGTCGACCAGGCCTTGGCGCCGCGGTAGGCGTCTTCCATCTCATCGAGGCCCGCGTCTGGTCTGAGGGCCGTGCTGATGGCGCGGTTGACGCGTTCGTCCCGGCTCAGGCGAATGACGCTCTGAGCAAACCGGGCGCCGATGACGCGCTGTTGGTCGGTGGGTAGTCTTGTGAGCAGCGTTCGTAGGTCCTCGTCGTTGCTAATGGTCGCCATGATCGTGGTCCTCGTTCGAGGTTGGCGGATTTTGTCTCGGATCGCCTTGACGTTTGCGGGTGCCGGTCGTCCGGTGCCCATGGTCCGGGCGATGCCGCGGTGCAGTCGGGATGCCGTCATGCGATGGTCAACCCGCCGCATGGCAACTCTCATTGCCGTAATATCCGTCCGCAGCGCCTCAGGTCGCATTGATATGCGTCACTGGATTGCCGTTATTTAAGCAAATACTGATATGAAGCGTACCGTCTACTACGTCTCCGAAAGCACCGGAATCACTGCCGAGACCATGGGCCATAGTCTGTTGTCGCAGTTCGACAGCGTCGACTTCGAGCAGATTTACATGCCCTACATCAACACCGATCTGCGCGCCCTGGCCTTGACGCGTCGGATGCAAGAGGCGTATGAGCGGGACGGGGCACGGCCCATCGTCTTCGCGACCATGCTGAACGACGAAATCGCCACAATCGTCAAGACTGGCAACTGCTATTACATGGAGTTGTTCGAGGGCTTTGTTGAGCCCCTCAGTCTCGAGCTCGGCGTTCCGCCGAGCCGCCAGTCGGGCCGCAGCCACGCGATCACCAAACCGAACTCATACACCAAGCGAATCGACGCCATCAATTTCGCGATGGCCAATGACGACGGCATCAGACCCGACAATTTCCAGTATGCCGACGTCGTGCTAGTTGGTGTATCGCGTTCCGGCAAGACGCCGACCTGCCTCTATCTCGCCATGCATTACGGCCTGCGTTCCGCCAATTACCCGATCACCGAAGAGGACTTTGAACGCGGCGACCTGCCAACGGAGGTCTGGCAGTCCAAAGACAAGATGTTCGGTCTGACGATCGACCCGAACCGTCTGCAAGTGATTCGTGAGGAGCGCCGCCCGGGCAGCGACTATGCTTCGATGACGCGCTGCCAACAGGATATCCGCGAGGCACAGGGTATGTTCAAGCGTCTCGGCGTTGCGGTGATGAACACGACGAATCAGTCCATCGAGGAGATCTCCTCCTTGATCCTGCGGGCGCTGAAAATGCCGTCTACCTGATGGCATTGTTGCGCGATTCGGGACTCGATCCACCGGTCGAGCGCATCGAAGGCCGGCAGCCATTGCCACGGTCGCCGGACGCTTGGCTCTTGGCAGGCGGCTCTCGGCGGGCGGTTCGTGGCAAGGGGATCGGGCCCTGTTCTAATCATGGAGACATGATGCGATGAGTTTCGACAACAAGCGCCAAGACCCGGCTCACCGGACCGACGAAGATCGATGGGACGGCCCCAGCAAGAGCCAGGTGAAGCGCGACATGCACGCGTTGCAGACGCTGGCGGAGCAATTGGTCGCTCTGCCGCGTGCCGAGTTGGAGCGCCTGGGTTTGGCCGAAGGCACCTGGACCGCCATCGATGAGACCGCTCGCATCAAAGATCGCCGGGCGCTGCGTCGGCACTTCAAGCGTATCGCCAACTGCTTGGCGCGGGAGAACACCCAACCGCTGGAGGATTTGCTCGCGGCCCGCGAGCAGTTAGCGCTTGAGGCCAGCGCGCGCCATCATCAGTTGGAACGTTGGCGCGCGCGTCTGATCGGCGAGGGTGATCATGCGCTGACCGAGTTCCTCGACGCTCACCCGATCGCCAACCGCCAGCAGCTCCGCACCCTGGTGCGAGCCGCCCAGCGCGATAGCGCCCGGGGCAGACCGGACGCCCCGCGTAAACTGTTTCGGCTACTGCGTGAAGTCGTCGACGAAAACTGAGCGGATGTCTGAGCAACTGTTCCACTTAGCCATGGCCCCGTTCGAGGCCGCGCTTCGAGTGCCGATCCTGCCCCAGGGGCATCGTTCGCGAAGGCTACACGGCCACAGTTTCAGGGCTCGGGTACGCACGCAGCTGCCGCCGGGCTGGGCACTGTTCGATGGCGCCGAGACCGACGCGCTGGCGGAGTGCCTGGGGCGTTGCGTCGCGCCGCTGGACTATTCGGATCTGAACGCCGAACTGCCGGTGCCCACGGACGAGAATCTGGCGCGCTGGGTTCGAGACCGCCTGGCCCGGTCGTTGTCCGTGCCGGGAATCGCCAGCGTCGGCATCCGCAGTACCGCTGACACCGGCGTTGATCTGGATGCCGACGATCACGCGCATCTGTGGCACCGGTTCCGCTTCGAGGCCGCGCATCGGTTGCCCAAAGTGCCGGAAGGTCACCAGTGCGGACGCATGCACGGTCACGGTTTCGAGGTCATTCTGCACGCCGACCAGGACTTGGCTGGCGTCGACATGGGCATCGACTTCGACCGCATCGCGGCGCACTGGAGGCCGCTTTGCGCCGAACTCGACCACGTTTGTCTCAATGACATCGCGGGTCTGGAGAATCCCACCAGCGAGTTGCTCTGCCGCTGGATTTGGCAGCGGTTGAAGCCCGACTTGCCGGCACTGTCCTGGGTCAGTGTCTATGAGACCGCCACCGCCGGCTGCCACTTTGACGGAAGCCATTTTCGTATCTGGAAGGACCTGCGTTTCGAGAGCGCGTTGCGCCTCAGGCGAGCGCCGGATGGCGATCGCCGCCGCCGTTTACACGGCCACAGCTACCTGTTACGCCTGCACCTGAGCGCGCCCCTCGACGACGTCTTGGGCTGGACTCTGGACTACGGAGACGTCAAGACGCTGTTCAAGCCCGTCTATGCCCAACTCGACCATCATCGGCTCGATGAATTGCCGCTGCTCGATGGCGCTGATCCGGCCCGTCTTGTTTCGTGGGTGCGTGAGCGTGTGGTTGCTGATCTGCCGCAATTGGAACGCATCGATCTGTATCAACGACCAGGCTGCGGCGCAGC
>JBATTL010000716.1:0-2428 GCA_049670525.1 Thiohalocapsa sp.
ACATCAGCCGCGCGCTGAAGGTCTCGCGCAACACGGTTCGCCGGGTGCTGCGCGAGCGCGCGCAGCCCAACGCGCCGGTGGCCGATCCCCGCATCCAGGTCATCGACGAGCTGTTGCCGGACATCTACCGCGACTGCAAGGGCAATGCGGTGCGCATTGGCGAGGTCCTCAAAGAGGCGCATGGTATCGCGATCGCCTACAGCACCCTGACGCGTCTGATCCGCGAGCACACGGATCTGCGTGCCCCGAAAAAGCGCAGCGGAACCTATATCTTCGATCCCGGCGAGGAGATGCAGCACGATACCTCGCCCCATCGGGTGACGCTCGGGGGCAAGGCGGTGAAGACCCAGTGCGCGAGCTTGATACTGGCCTACAGCCGGCTGTTGTTCGTCCAGTACTACCCCCGCTTCACGCGTTTCGAGGCCAAGGCCTTTCTCACGGCGGCGCTGCAGTTCTTCGATGGGGCTTGCCCGCGCTGTGTCATCGACAACACCAGCGTGATCCTCGCCGGGGGCTCCGGCCCCAACGCCCTGATCGCCCCGGAAATGGAGGCCTTCGCAGCGTTGTTCGGGTTCGGGTTCATGGCCCATGCCATCGGGCATTCGGATCGCAAGGGGCGCGTCGAACGGCCGTTTTCTTATATCGAGAATAATTTCCTCGCCGGGCGCACCTTCGCCGACTGGGCTGACCTCAACGCCCAGGCCCGTGCCTGGTGCGAGGGAGTTGCCAATGCCAAGCCCAAGCGGGTGCTTGGCATGAGCCCACAGGCGGCCTACGCGACGGAGAAGGCGCACCGGCTCGCGCTTCCGGCCTACATCCCCCCGGTCACCGAGATTCACTACCGGGTGGTGGACTGCTACGGCTTCGTGCACCTGGACACCAACCGTTACTCGGTTCCGGAGCGCTGGGTCGGGAAGAAAGTGGCGGTGCACAAACGCCCCGAGCAGGTCCTGGTCTATGCCGATCGGAAATTGGTCGCCGAGCATCCGCGCCTGATCGCACAACGCCAGGGCGAGCAGCGGGCCAAGGGGCATCATCCCCGCCTCGAGCGCCGCCGCCGCCCGGCAGGACCTTCCCCCCAGGAGCAGGCGCTCAGCGGGCGCGATCCACACCTCGATGCCTATGTGGTGGCATTGAGAAAACGCGCCCCCGGCCGCGGGGTGGCCAAGCTGCGCCGCCTCCTGGAGCTCAAGCGCACTTATCCCGCAGAACCTTTCCTGGCCGCAATCGAGCAGGCCCTGCAGTACGGCTTGTTCGATCTGAACCGCCTGGAGAGACTCATCCTCGAGCGCGTGGCCGGGGACTGCTTCGATCTGGATGGGGAAAACTGATGCGCGAGGACATCGAGAAACTCCTCGCGCAGCTGCACTTCAAGGGCATGGCCCAGAGCCTGGAGCGCATCCTTGCACAGGCCGATGCCGAGGCGTTGCCAGCCACCGAGGTGGTGTACCGCCTAGTGCAGGAGGAGTGGCGCTATCGCCAGGAACGCAGCCTCGCCTACCGCCTCGATCAGGCCAAGCTGCCTTGGCAATGGTCGCTGGAGAGCTTCCCCTTCGACCGTCAGCCCGGCGTCAATGCACCCCAGATCAAGGGGCTGGCAGGACTCGGATTTATCCAGCGCGCCGAGAACCTGGTGTTCATCGGACCACCCGGCACCGGCAAGTCGGGACTGGCTGTCGGTCTGCTGCGCCAAGCCTTGGTCAATGGCTACCGCGCCCGTTTCTACAAGGCCCAGGAGCTGTTCGATGAGCTCTATGCCTCGCTCGCCGATCGCTCCACCTCACGCCTGCTCAACCGCCTTGCCCGTTACGATGCCTTGCTGATCGACGAGCTGGGATACCTGACCTTGAAGCCCGAACAGGTCAACGCTTTCTTCAAGCTCATGGATCTGCGCTACGGTAGGCGAGCGTCGATTATCACGACCAACCTCGACTACCCGGACTGGTACGAGCTGTTCCAGCGTAAGCCCTTGGTGGATGCACTCCTCGACCGCCTCCAGCATCATTGCATCACTATCCGCATCGATGGGCCCTCGCTTCGCGTCCCCGATAACGATCCCGACTCCCCCTCACCGAAACGCCGCAGCGGGGGGTTTTTCCACGAGACGGGGTAAACCCCTATCTCGAAAAGAATGCGGCGGACGCAGAGGCCAAGGCTGTTCCCGATGGGCCGCGAGGCGTACGCTCAGGCCGGCAACGTTCGTCATCGATCCAGAACACTCCCGTGGACATCCTCCGTTACCGCTATGCCCGCGGTGAGATCGAGCGGGCAGACTTCATGCAGCGGCTAGAGGATCTGAATAGGAATTAGGCGATGCTTGACTCGAGATGTGAATCACCCAAGCGGCGCGGGGTACCGCGGTCGAACTCACCAAAAAGACGAGGAGATGATACCCATGCTCATGAAAGCGATCCCCGCGGCCTTTCTG
>JBATTL010000717.1:0-3538 GCA_049670525.1 Thiohalocapsa sp.
AGCCGTCGCTACGCTACGATTTTCCGGTTGATCCGGGAGGCGCTCCGTTGCCCGTCTTCTGATCCAGTGGTTGTCATTATAGGCTGACACTTTTATATGTCAACTAAGATTTACAAAAAATACCGTCCTACTAACAGCCCCGTCAGCAGTTGGGCGCGCTCGCTCTGGCCAGGGCATGCCACCACAGGGATCGCCGGCACGTTACATGCCGATGGAAAAGCCGCGGCTCCCGGTGTCGGGTCGTGTGTGGCGATGCGTTCCAAGAAGATAGCGGGCAGGGGGGTTGCCGAGCGGCAGGGCGTCGGCGATCGGGTCAGGCAGCCCTTGCCTTGCAGACAGCAGAATGGCGGAGGGAGCGGGCTTGCGCCCGGCTCACACTCCGCCATTTTTTGCCCACGTTGCCAGCAAGGTTCCGATGCTGTGGAGACATCCTTCAACCCTAAAGCCCGCCCCTGCGCCCTGGCCTAGCCCAAAGCCGCGACGGGAAGTGTCCCAGACGTGCCGAATCCGACTGTAACTGGCCGCGGTTGTCGCTGGTGCTGCGCGGGACGTTCAGGTGCCGAGAAATTCAGGTAAGAAACCGTTACCAGATTGTCTTGCGGCAACGGCATTAGCAGGCCTTGAGGAAGCGAAAACGACGGAGGAACCGACGACAAGGACCGTAGGTAGCGAGGTGGGGGCGATATCGAACGAACAAGCACGACTGGTTGTCGCGCACTACTTTGCGATACGGCGTCATTCTCATTGGGATTGTACGATAACGCCGACCTGATCCTAGTGGTTGCTAGGGGTTGCGGCGAGTCTTGCGACTCGGGACCCGAGGATCTGGTCGGCGTCTAGTACCGCCCCAAGCGTTGGTGCGACGTACTAACGGGGTTTTCTTCTGAGCGGGCGGTGTTGCAACAAGTTCCGCTCGGTCTTCGGTGCGCCGCTTACCAGGAGTACTGTGGCAGCGAGAACACCATCTGATGCACTGCCAACGCTATGACCAGCACCGCGAACAGGATCGGCATCAGCCACGTGGACGGATTCACAACCAGCCACACTTTCCAATCGTCTTGGGGATTTTTTGGACGTTCGGCCATGGTATTACTCTCTTAAATTGACGTTGCGTTAGTAACGGACTCGATTGGGCGACTGGTTAGAACCAGGGCTTCCAAGCGATGACCAGCAGATGCGCAGCAGCGGCGAGCCCGGCAAACGCGGTGTAAGTGACCTTGAACTGCTCGTGGAATTCTTTGGCTTGCTCAACAGTGAGGCCTGAGAGAGAAGTGTCAGCCATTGTGGTGTACCTCGGGTCGTGTTGCGAGAGACCGCGTCAAGATGTCGCGGCGATGATGCCAAGCCAAGCATCGGCTTTGGCGGAAACGACGAGCTTGACTTACTGCGCTGGAGCTGCGGGCGGCGCTGGCGCCTCAACGGCGGCGGGTGCTTCGGCAGCGACGGCTTCTTCGGCACCCCAGGTGTACTGTGGCAGTGAGAAGACCATCGAATGCACGGCGAGGGCGATGACCAGCACTGCAGCCAGAATCGGCACCAGCCAAGTTGCCGGATTCACGACCAACCAAGTGCGATAGTCCTGCTCTTTCGGCTTGTAGTTAAAAACGTCTTGGAACATTACATCAACCTCTCTAGTGAGCTTCAGAACCAGGGCTTCCACGCGATGACCAGGATATGCGCTACGGCGGCGATCCCGGCGAAGGCGGTATAGGTGATCTTGAATTGCTCGTGAAATTCTTTTGCTTGCTCGGGTGTGAGGCCCGACAGGCTCCGCGATTCTGCCATTGATTTATCCTCTGTATATGTTGAGGTGGCGGGTCGCCAGCGTTTCGCGACCCTGTACGATCGATGCCAAATATGCCCCTTTTGTGCTTCGATCACCGAGTGCTGCCGACCTGCATTCCATGCCGATATCACCGTTCCATGGTTGTCAGTTTAGCTTGACAGTAATTAATGTCAAGGTCGAAATACAGTTTTTTCGCTGGTGTTTACGGAAAGCTCGATGAGCCTGCTCTCCGCGAGAAAGCGCGTTCGATTTTCTATGCTTTTTCCGTATCTTGTGAGGCATTCGGCCTCGGCCGAGCATGCCATGCGTCACGCTGGCGTTCCCGGGCTGGAAGCCGCATGGATGATGTCAGTGATTACCGGGGCCCCTATTTGCGCCGGTCCGGACACGCCGGCGCGGAGTTGATAGGTGTCAGACCTGCTTTACGTAAAGTCGAGTTGACGACGAAGAACCTGCGCACTAGATTGGCGCAATGGTCTCCGGGCGATGATCCGGGCTGTAGCCGTTTGGGATGACTGAGAATGGCGGCGCATTCTGCCGCGCGCGGGAAATGCGAAAAATCCGCGTTTCCCTCGGCGTTGCGCGGTCAGTTGACTCTACTACTACGGAGCTAGGAATTAGATGGGCGGCGCATCTCTCGAAGAAGTCAAGCAAGCTTGGTTACGCGAGGTTCTGCCCAAGATCCTCCCATTCGCCGATGCCGCGACCACAGAGTTGCCGCTGCTGCGTCTGCTGCGCTTGTCGCTGTTTCAGGCCTCGGTCGGCATGATGATGGTGCTGCTGTACGGCACCATGAATCGGGTCATGGTCGTCGAGAAGGGCGTGCCGACCTGGCTAATCTCTATCATGGTCGCGCTACCGGTGCTGTTCGCGCCGTTTCGGGCGCTGATCGGGTTCAAATCGGATATCCATCGTTCGGCATTCGGCTGGCGGCGCGTACCTTATATATGGTTCGGCACCCTGATGCAGTTTGGCGGGCTTGCGATCATGCCCTTCACATTGCTGTTGATGGCCGAGGGGGGCAGTGTGCCGACCTTCGTGACCTGGATCGCTGCCGGTTGTGCCTTTCTGCTCGCGGGTGCCGGTCTTCATACCACCCAGACCGCGGGGCTCGCGCTCGCGACGGATCTGGCCACGGAAGAGTCGCGCCCGCGCGTGGTTGCGCTGCTGTTCGTGGTGTTGCAGCTCAGCATGCTGGTGAGCGCGTTGATCTATGGCGGCCTGCTGGCGGACTTCAACAGTATGAGTCCGAACGCCGCGAACGGCCGGTTGATCGGCGTGCTACAGGGAGTGGCGCTGATTACTGTCGGGTTCAATCTGCTCGCAATGTGGAGACAGGAGTCGATCGACCAGGAGCGCGGGGACAAGGCCGTCGCTGACAAGGCGGCGAAAGCGCCGCAGCCAAAGTTCGCCGATACCTGGCGCACCTTTATCAGTGGCGGCACTGCGACACGGTTGCTGATCGCGCTGGGTCTGGGAACGGGGGGCTTCACCATGCAGGAAATCCTGCTCGAGCCCTATGGTGGCCAGGTGCTGGATCTGACGGTCGCCCAGACGACGCGGCTCACAGCGATATGGGCCTTTGGCAGTCTGGCCGCCTTTGCATTGGCCGCACGCCTATTGTCCCGGGGCAGCGACCCTTACAAACTGGCGGTTTACGGTGCGCTGGTCGGGGTGGTCGCGTTCACCGCCGTGATCATCGCCGATCCCCTCGGCTCGTCGCTGATCTTTCGCCTCGGCGCCATGCTGATC
>JBATTL010000718.1:0-4840 GCA_049670525.1 Thiohalocapsa sp.
GCACCGGCCCGGCCGATCTGGAGAACTTCACCGTCACCGGCCCCGACGGCGCGTTGATCCCGCTCGCCACCGTGGCCGCGATCGAGCCGGTGCGCGGTTGGGCACGCATCAACCGCGTCGACGGCCAGCGCGCGGTTACCGTGCAGGGGGATGTGGACCGGGCTACCGCCAATGCGCAAGAACTGCTGGGCCTGGCCGGCGCCGAGTTCATCCCCGGCCTGCTGGAGCGCTATCCGGGCGTGCGGCTGGACGTCGAAGGCGAGAGCAAGGAATCCGCCAAGACCGGCCAATCCATCCTGCGCAATGTCCTGCTCGGCCTAGTCGGCGTCTACATGCTGCTGGCGCTGCAGTTTCGCGGTTATCTGGTGCCGATCACCGTCATGCTGGTGATCCCCACCGCGCTCATCGGCGTCGTGTTCGGACACATGGCCCTGGGCCTGGACCTGACCATGCCCAGTATCGTCGGCATGGCCTCGCTGTTCGGCGTCGTCGTCAACGACAGCATCCTGTTGGTCGTCTTCATCCGCCAGGCGCGCCTGCGCGGCGTCGCCACCCTCGATGCGGCCAAGCAGGCCGGCCGCGCCCGCTTTCGCCCGATCCTGCTCACCTCCATCACCACCGTCGCCGGCCTGACGCCGCTGCTGCTGGAGAAGAGCCTACAGGCGCAGATCCTGATCCCGCTGGCCGCCAGCCTGGCCTTCGGGCTGGTCACCGCGACAATTGCGGCGCTGTTTATGGTCCCGGCGGTGTATGTGATCCTTGATGACTTTGGGGCGCTGGGGGCGTTAGAGGGGGAGGTGGATGAGCCGGCGGTCGGCGGGACGACGGCGCCTGGTCCGGCGGGCTGATGGAGGCGCTAATGGTGGAGTACTGCACGGACCGCATTGATCCGCCCGAGTCGGCGATAGGCTACGCGATGGGCAATCTGCTTTGGAGGAAAAGATTGGTCGCTTCAAGCGCGACTACAGGCGCGAAGCCGAAGGTCCGCATAGTGTTAAGCTTGCAACATGACCGCCCGAGTGTTTGCACGCGCCAAGCAGATCCGCGATGACGGCAGCATCGTTGAGATTGCCGTTTGGGAGCTTTCCGAACCGGTGCCTCCGTGTCGACAACCGCTATAAGTATCGGCTGTACTTCGGGACGCCCGAAATCTGCCGTCTGCGTTATGACAACGAGCGTAGCAAGGGCGACCACCGGCACCTGGGTGCCGTCGAAGAGCCTTATACGTTCACGACCGTAGATCGACTTCTGGCAGATTTTCGACGCGACGTTGCGCAATGGGGTATCGAATGAAAGCGATCATCGAGATTGGGCGCGGCGATGCGATCTTCGACGCCGCAGCGGAGCAGATCGCAGCCGCGCACGGCGAACAGATGGTGGATTTCCGGCTTCAGTTCGAGTCGGCGCGCACCCTCTTTGCCGAAGTGACTCCGGAACGCCTGGAGTTGTTGGAGCTGTTGAGGCGCATCGGGCCAAGCCCCTTGGCCGCACTTGCTGATGCCTTGCCGACGCCGCGCCCGTCGAGGGACATTGCAGCCGATCTTGCCCGCCTTGAGATGCTCGGCTTGATCGAGCGCGGCGATGACGACCTGCTGTCGGTTCCTTTTTCGGCTGTCGAGATCATTCTACCGCTGCCAAAGGTTGCCTGAGCACTGCGGCTGGGTGCTGCCCTGTCGAGGCCACGGCCAGCCCGCTGGAAACACCGCGGACGGGGTCTTGTTTTCTTGCCCCTGCGCTCGAACTCCTGAGGCAAAAAGCGTCACCCTGGAGCCCCGCGGTAGAGCGCGATTGCAGACGTGCATGGTAACTCACGGAGATGGTTGAACATCCGCTCAACGGGACCGGCAATTGTGATCAACGCAATACCCGATTAGCGTCCGCTAGCGGCCACAGTCCGGCCAGGGCTGTTGTGAGCAACGATTCTGACGACCAATGTCGCGCTTGGGTCGCTAACCGGCCCCGACACAAGGGGCGACACTGCTGTTTCCTAAAACCTCCGGATAGATGCCGCGGGTGGACAATATCCATACGACCTTTATACTTTTTCGGGACGTGACTCGCTATCGTTTGCCACCAACACCAACACCAACACCGACCCAGACACCTGTCGCCGGACAGAGTTGAGGAGAACGCCGATGAAGCACGTCCCGAGGTGCTTCCGCGTCGGGCAGTCACCCCAAGCCGAATGCTACATCAGCAACAGCCACGACCAAATGCGTAGGAGCGTCGACTATGCCTTCCGTGAAGTCTCAGCATGTGGGCGATATGGTCTTCGAGAGCCAGGTGGGGAATCACGCGATTCTCAATGACGTACCGCCAACGCCGGAATGGGGCGGCAAGGGTCGCCATCCGACACCGCCGGACTACTTCGTTGCGTCGCTGTCATCCTGTATCGCCGCGTTCGTGCAGCAGTATTGTGCGCAGGCGGGTGTCGATGCCAGCGGCATGTTCGTCGAGATCCACTATGAGAAGGGGACAAGCCCGGCGCATCTCAAAGAGCTGATGGTCGACGTCCACTTGCCTGAGGCGGATATCGGTGCACGAGCCGAGGCCATCAAGCGTGTCTCTGGGCACTGCACCGTCCACGAGACCATCTGCAAGATGCAGGGGCTGCCGATCAACGTCCACGACAAGACGGGTGAAGTGAGCGGCTAGCCGCCCGATCGCTGGGCACAACCTGCGGGGCTTTTGGCCCCGCGCAGCTCATCGCAGGTTCGCTCGGGGTCGCGCATCTGCACTCCTGAGACCGGTCAAGTCCATCCCTTGCCGCGGCGGCTTCGCGTCTAGAACCCTGCACCGCAGCGACAAGACGCACGCGCCTTTGCCTTGCAGTAAACACCGGCCTTTGCTTCGCTCTCCTTGGCCGGCAGCGGCGGCTACTCGGGCTACCGCGATGCCGTCCGGACATTCCCCGCCCGATCAATTGTGACGCCCGCGTCGACATAGCGACAGTCTCGGCCGGTCTTCGTGCCGAGGTTGTATGCCATTTCGGCCCGGGCGCCCGTCGGGCAATAGAAGATCGGTGTGCGGTCTGACGGAAGCTCCGCAAGGCGCTCTTCGAGCTGCTCCAGCGGGATGTTCACGGCATGCTCGATCGAGGGCTCGCTGATCTCTTCCGGATTGCGCAGATCCACCAGCACCACGTCGTCGCGGGATGTCTTTGCCAACTCTGCGAGCAGGTTGATGCCGACGGTCCCTGGCCTCGGCTCCGGTCGATAGGTGATGTTCTTTTCGGCCGGTCCGGTGGCGACGGCATGCCCCGCCTGCTGCCATTCCGCGACGTCGACCGGCAGCACCCGCACCGCGTGATAGCCCCAGTCCAGCAGTTGCCGCGCTGCCGCTTCCTTGCCGTCACCGTAGACCACGATCGGTGCCTGGTGCTGCGCCGGGAACAGCGAGCGGTGATCGGCGAAACGATCCAACGGCAAGTTGACGGCACCGGCGATATGACCAACCGCTGCGTCGGCAGCCGGCCTGACGTCGCGCCCGTCGAGGGACATTGCAGCTGATCTTGCCCGACTCGAGATGCTCGGCTTGATCGAGCGCGGCGATGACGATCTGCTGTCGGTTCCATTTTCGGCTGTCGAGATCAGTCTGCCGCTGCCAAAGGTTGCCTGAGGACTGCGGCGGGGTGTTGCCCCGTCAAGGCCACGACCAGCCCGCTGGAAACACTGTCAGCCTGTCGGCCGACGGTGGAACAGCGAAAATATGTAACCTCTCAATATCTCAGAGCACTTCGGCTGCTGTTGCGGCGCGCTCGCGCACGATCAAGGAAGGGGAAGCGCGACGACGACGTCGGTCCGGGTGACGTCGGCGCCCTTGAACAGCAGTGGTTCGTCGCGCGCATGAGCGAGGGCGTAGGCGAAGCAATCGCCGAAGTTGAGCCCGGCAGGATGTCGGCCTTTGCCGAAGCGGCGAAACGCCTCGCGGGCGGCTAGCGCTTGGGCCTGATCGACGCTCACAGGTTCAATCTCCGCGGTGGACAGGAACAGGTCCAGATCGCGGATTCCCTCGGCGCCGAAACGGCTCTCGATGACGATGGAAATCTCGACCAGATTCGCCGTCGACAGGAAACGATGGGGCGCAGCTTCGATGGCTTCGTTGAAACGGCGCCGCTTCGGTTCGTTCTAGAGGATCGCAACCAGCGCCGACGTGTCGATCACCATCAGACCGGCGCGCCGTTGTCGTCGTAGCCCAGGATCTCGTCGGCTGAGCGCGCGTCGCGCACAGGCAGTGCCGCGGTGCGCAGTGCGATGTGGTCGAGCCGATCCGCGAGGCTCGTGCCGGATTGCTCACGCTGGATCCGCTGCAAGCACTCGCGCAGTGCTCGTGTGACCGCAGCGGTCTTGGTTTCGCTGGTGAGTTCGGCCAAATATTCGGCCAAACGCTCGGTTTCTGAGTTTCGGATGTTTAGGGCCATGATCAAGCGGAGTAAAGATGTATTGATTGGAGCGTAGCTATGCGCCTCACGGCCCGCAACTCGACAGCTACGCGACCGAGGGGAGCGAAACCGGGATGAAAAACCGGGACTGGCCCCCGGAACTGCCCTGATAGGGCAGAAAGTAAACTGTCACCGGGACTGGCGTCACCGGAACTGGCATGACTCCCGAGTCAGCAAGATCCATCAACATCGCGGCCCCGGCAGAGCAAAGGCACGGGATAAGACCTGACCCTACGCTCGCGCTGAAGCAAGGCTGTCGGGTCGAGGCGCTGCAACTGTCCACGCTCGCGCGCATCGAGAAGGCGCTGGTGCTGTTCATGATCGTGGCCTGGCGCAGTGCCCGACTGATGCGCCTGGGGCGAAACTGCCCGGACCTCGGTGCGGCGCTGCTGTTTTCGC
>JBATTL010000719.1:0-2523 GCA_049670525.1 Thiohalocapsa sp.
CGACCAACGCGCTGACGTTTTCACAGGCAGTCGCGATGCCTAGTTGCGCGGCCATTACCTAAAAAATGGCCTCCGCGGTAACCTGTGTGTCTGCCGGGAAGACCCACTGGCTTGCTGCCCAGAAATCGCCTGTTGAGTCCTTATCATGGCCCGCTTGCATGCCAACCGCCGGACCCTGCCTGATCTAGGCTAGGAGGACGTTGAAGGAGGCATGCCCTGCTTATCCGTTGCGACCCATGATCAACCCCGTCCCGCGCAGATTACAGTGTCTCTCATGCTCGCGCCGACGGTCTCCCGACCGACCCTCCTGTCGTTGTTTCTGACCACTACCACCAAGAATCCGCCACTTACGAACACGGCCACGAGGCCGCCGATTGTCAAAGCATCGAAGCTCATGGTCTCGCCTCCGTTACTGTCGGTTACCGGGTCCTCGGACGCACCGGAGACCCATGTTTCTCCGCACCTGACGACGCATGTCACCGACAGGCTGGGTTGCGCAGAACCGGGCCGATATCCTGATCCTGGACCTCATGCTACCGGGTGAGGATGACCTGGCCCTCGCGTGCAGGGTGCGCACGCAGTCCCAGATCCCGATCATCATGCTGTCCGCTCGAGGCGAGGACATCGACGGCATCGTCGGCTTTGAGGTGGGCGCTAACGACTACCTGTTTACGCCGCGGGCCGGCTGGCGAGGTGCTCATGCGTAGCAACCGCACCAACGGCAGACGCTGGTTCTGGGTAGATCTGGAGACGCCGCAAGGATCGGTCTGGACCGGTCTACCTCGGGATCGAATCAACACCACACCCCTGGAGTGCGTTTTCGTCATCTCCACTATCGCGCTGATGCTGCTGATCGTGACCGCGGCAATCCTCGATCCTCGCGCGTCGGGTCACGTCGCCACTCACGCGGCTCTCAAGGGCAGCGGAAGAGGCCGCCAAAGGGCGCTCGCCGCAATCGCTTCCAGAAAGCGGGCGATGCATGGCTACCTATGCCTACCTATGGCGCTGGCGACCGCATGCGACAACGCCCTGGAAGCACCGCCGAAATGAGACCGATTAATGTTGACGCACGGCGACGAGCCACCTAGATTGCAGGCCAAAGACGTGGATCGCTCGCGCTCACCGCCAAGTGTCAAGTAGCCGGCGACGCAGCCCGTTGCGACCAACATCCATAGACGCTCAACGTCACCACCAAGAAGAGGGGGTCAAGATGCTGCATGCCGGCGACCACGCACCCGCATTTTCGCTGCCAGACTCGGATATGGAACGAGTCGACCTCAGCCAACTGACCGCCGAACGCAATCTGGTGCTCTGTTTCTACCCGAAGGACGACACGCCCGGATGCACCATGGAGGCCCTGGAATTCACCGACTTGCAGCCGGACTTCGAAGCCGCAGGTGCAGACATCGTGGGCATCAGCCGCGATACCTGCGCCAGTCACGGTGCTTTTCGCGACAAATATGGTCTCAGTGTCAGGCTGCTCGCCGACACCGACGGTGAGGTATGCGAAGCCTACGGGGTTTGGCGGGAAAAGGAGAAGAAGGGCGAAAAGCGCATGGGTATTCTCCGCTCGACCTTCATCATCACTCGGGACTGCGTCATCCGCCACGCGATCTATGATGTGAAACCCAAGGGGCATGCGAGCCTTATCCTGGAGATGGTTCGCGCGCTCTGACGAAGCTGTTGCTTATTCGCTACTTCCGCTCAAAATCCGCATTGACGCCACATTAGCGCCTTTTTTCTCGGCTGAATGGTTGAAAGTATCATTTTTTTGTTTCATTTTCCCGACATCACGCTATCATGTAATGACGGCAGTAGTGGAAAACGTCGCGAATCACTTCGCTGCGACCACGCAACGCCCATCAGGCCGAGCCCAACTTTTCCGATTGACGAGAAAGGAGACAACCATGAGCATCATCACACCCGCCCGCGCCGCTGCGCTGACTCTGTCCGCCGCCATGGCCGTCGGCATCGCCACCGCGAAGGCCGACGATTTTGAAGAATCCTACTGGTACGCCGCGGGCGATCCGACGGTGCCAGACGGACAGCTCTGGACCACCAGTTACGGAGAGTGCTGGGAGAGCGCCGATCCGGACGGCCCGACCAATCTGCCGCCTTGCATCAACGCCGTGCCGGAAGAGTTTACGGTTCGCCTGAACTTCGAGTTTGACAAGTACGAGATGCAGAACATCGTCAATACCGAAGAATTGGCGCGTCTGGATGACTATATTGCCGACGTCCGGGCCACGCCGGCTGACGAGTATCTGACGGTCGTTGGGCACACGGACATCAAGGGATCTGAGTCCTACAACTACGAACTGGGTCTGAACCGTGCCACCAGTGTGCGGGATTACATGATCCAGCAGGGAATACCGGCAGATCGCATCGCCCCCGCGGAGAGTCGCGGCAAGCTTGACATGCTGGCTGACTTTTCCCCGGACTCGGTGTTCCAACGCCGCGTCAAGATCGTTTCGGAAGTCGAATAAGACGTCGCCGGGCTCCCGCCATAGGCAAGCCCCAGCT
>JBATTL010000720.1:0-2258 GCA_049670525.1 Thiohalocapsa sp.
CACCTCAGAACAACATGTAGCACCGATTCGACGAATCAGCGAGTGAATTATAGCCATAAATCACGATCGAGACGCCGTTTTCAAGCGCAATCGGTTCGAACACCTAACCGCGCGCCCATCGACCAACCGCGTACCGCGCCACCCCAACACCCGCCGCCACCGCCACTGAGAGCGATCCGCGCCGGCGCGCGGCAACACCACAATCGAGCTAAGCACCCTCGCCCGGCGTTGTCCCGAAACCCGCCCCCGGCATACTGGCGGCCAACTCCCGATGGAACTGGTCCGCCTGTTCTCGCGCCCAGTCCGTCATCTGCCCCACCGCATCATCCGGGGTAAACCACGCCGCACAGCTAGGACAATAGGCCCCGCCCGGCATGATCTGGAACAGATCGTTGCCGCAATTGCACACCCAGGTCGGGCCGGCGCGCTCGTACGCCCCCGTGGGCCGGCCTGTTGCCCGCCCGCACGATGGGCACTCCAACCACTCCGGCTCACTGCTGACCGGACGCACAGCAACCCAGACATGCCCGCAGTCCAAGCATCGGCATTTCCCCTCATGATGAGGACCCCGCTCAACCCGTCTGGCTCCGAGATCAACCACCTTATCGCTCATCGCTCTCTCCGCCGCATGCTCGCACCACGGAATCTACTATTCTCGGTCCGAATTATTCCGCGAAATATTCCGAAACCAATGATCACCGCAAGCGGTCAAGCACGAACGGTCAGTTTGCGTTCTTGCGCACGTTTGCACTTTCACCGCACTCCCACCCGCTCCCGCAGATCCTCAAGCCCCGGCAGCAGCACCACCCCACTCTGCGCCTTTTCGCTGTAGCGCTGCCGACTCTGCACACTCGCCCGCACCGTCCGGGAATTGATCCGCAGCTCCTCGGGCATCTTCGCGTTCCATGCGCGCACCCGCGGCATCAGATCTCCCACAGCCTCGGTATCGCCCTCAATGATGCCCAGCGCAATCGCACTTTGCAGCGTCCGCCGCCGATCGATTACATGCCGCTCGTAGTTCTTCAGCATGTTGGTCGTCTCCCAGGCCGCGCGCACCTTGTCCGGACTTAGGCCCATGCCCTGCCACACCAGACCCCAAGCGCCCAGATCCTCGTCCGCCGGCAGCACAGAATCACCGCGCCTGGTCGTCACGCCATCCTCGGCGTAGCGCATCGCCTTCAGCCCGTCGCGGACGAACTTGGGGCTCATCGCCTCGAGCGCCCGGTGATAGTGCCCCTCCTGCAACTGATCCGCGGCCGTGAACGGACTCGACGCGATGCCGCCGATCGGCCCGATCAACTGCTCGACGATGTGCTGGTATAGACCGGCACCGTCCAGGTCCCGGTTCGGCGTGCGGATCCACAGCTCGTTCAGCGAAACGCGCGAGGCGAAATCCAACCCGGTCAGCGCGTTGACCGGCCCGCGATCGATGCTCGCCGCCAAGGGCGCTGGCAGCGCCTGGTGCAGGAAGCCGCGGAACTCCGTTTCGGCATCCCAGGGCTCGTCGTCGTCACCAAACAACGCCGCCACCATATTAGCCACCGCGTACCCAACCCCCAGCATCGGCATGCCGACGGCGCCTGAGAATGCAAAGGTCATGCCCAGCACACCCGCCAACCGCTGCCGCGCCTCGCGCCGCACCGCCGGCTTCTCGCCTTTCACCGCCTGGAACACCGAGCGCGCCAGCAGGTACGTGATGCCCTGACTGTAGGAGCGGAACATCAAAAGTAGCTTCGCGGTATTGCCCTGCATGTAGCGCGCGCGATTCGCGTTGCTGTAGTCCAGATGCGAATCCGTCGTCACCTTGTCCGCCGACGTTACCGCCTGCGCGTGCCCCTGCCCCTTCAGCCTGGCCAGCCGATACGACGCCAACAGCGTCACATCCCGGTTCACCACCTCCGCCATGTGGAACGCACTCGAGATCACACCCATCGAGCGGTTGAACACCGGGTTGTTCTGCAGGCTGTCGGTATCACCGATACCGGCCAGATTGTGCGCTCGGGTCACATCCCGCGCCCCCGCCAGCGTCCATGCTTCGAACGCCAGCCGCTCCTCGGCGGTCAGATTCGCCGGCAGGCTCGGATGCGCCTTGCCCTTGGCGTAGCTCAGCACCTCCTTCCTGCCCATCCCGCGCCGCACGTCGCCGAGTGCCCGCAGCATCTGCTTGCTTGCCCCACCCCAGTCGTCGAACTTCGCAGCCAGAGTCGGGTAGGCCACGATCGGCGTCTGGGTCAGGTTCACCAACGCCGCGCCTGGGG
>JBATTL010000721.1:0-2261 GCA_049670525.1 Thiohalocapsa sp.
CGCCGGCGTCTTGCTGCTTGAGCATGGCCGCGAGGGCACGCTCATCCTGCCCCTGTTCAGCGAGCAGCCGCGCGGCCTGTCGCAACAGCAGTGGTGTTGAAGCGGGGTTTTCCACCACGCGTTTCAACTGTTCGAGGGCGTTGGGGTATTGCCGCAGCAACTGCTGCAGGCGGGCCAGCTCCAGCGCCACCGCGGGCGCGTCCGGTCGGGACAGGGCCACCTGCTGCAACTCACTGACCGCCAGTTGCAGCTTGCCGGTTTTCTCCAAAGCGCGGGCGAGCAGGATCTTCGCCTCAACACGTTCAGGAGCGAGGTCGAGCGCCTCGCGCAGGAGTTTGGCGGCGTCGTTGATCTGTTCATGGGTGGGGTCGCTTTCGAGCAGCCAGCGGGCGCGTTCGATCCGCCAGGTGGCGCCCTGTGATCCGCCGATGGTTTCAAGCCGCTGGATGATCTGGTCGGTGTAATCGCGATTGTCGCGCATCACTGGCGAGCGCAGGGCCAGTCGTTGCAGCCGGTCATTATCTGGCTGCTCCGCGGTGAGCGTGCTCCAGACCTCGGCGGCGCGGGGCGAATCGATGTAGTCGAGGTAGCGAGCGTGGTTCAAGCGCCAATCGAAGTCGTCAGGGTGGCTCTGCAGCGCTGTTTCGTAGAGGCGCAGGCCGTCATCGCCCAGGCCACGGTCCGCGAGGCCGATGGCGCGCGAGTAGGTCAGCTCGGTGGTCACACCGTGCAATTCGGCGCTGCGTGCGAAGGCCTGTTCATCGACATTCAGGCCCAGGCGCTGCGCGCGGGCCGCGAGGTCGATGAGGGTGCTTTCGCTAAGCTCTTGATCGGAGTTGAGTGTGTCGGTGAGCACCTGTCGGGCCTGATCGGTGCGGCCGATGTCTTCCAGCAGCGACATGCGCAGTCGCAGCATGCCCTCGTCGCCTGGCGCGAGTCGGTCGACTTCGGCGATAACTTTTAGGATCGCGTCGGCGGAGTCGGCCGGGTCATTGGCCAAGTTCGCGGATCGCGCCAGTGCCCAGGCACGGTAGGCATCGACACTGGTCGGTGCGCGCAGCAGGGCGGCCCGGGCGCGATCGACCGCCTCTTGGGTCTTGCCTATGGCGACCAGCGGCTGCACCTGTCGGATCAGCGGGTTGGCCCAACTTGGGCGCAGTTGCGAAGCAAGTTCCCATTGTTCGATCGCGCGCTCGGGCTCGCTTTGCGCGTAATAGGCGTCGCCCTGCACACCGCGGATCCAAGGCGAATGGGGGGACATTTGCAGGTCCGTCCGGGCCGTGACCACCAGTTCATCGGCGCTGACCCCGCCCTCGCGGAACAGGGTTGCGAGCATGTCGCCGCGCTCCATCGCCTGCGGGTCTTTGTCGCGGGCTTCGAGTTGAGCGATGATCGGATCGGCCAGTTCACGCTGGTCGGTACGCATCAGCGCGATGACCCGCATCGAAACACCTTCGAGGTCGAGCGGATCGGCCGAGGCGTCGAGGTCTTGCAGACGCTGCGCCACCTGATCATATCGGCCCAACTCCATCAGGCGATAGGTCAACTCGCGGTCGAGCATCGGGTCATCGACGCTCTGGTCGGCGAGGGTCAAGGCACGCAGCGACAACGGGAACAGGCCGACCGCGTCGGCAAAACGGATCAACGTTCGGACGTAGTCGGCATCGGGCGGGACCGATTCCGAGGCCCGCCGCATCAGCTCGGTCATCATCTGCCGATCGTCGGCCAGGTAATGCGCGTAGGCCCGCACCAGATCGAAGCGCGGATCATCGGGGTGCTCGTCCTTCATCCGCCCGGCGTATCGGATCAGGTCTTCATTGGGCGCGAGTGTCTTGCTCTCCATTTCGAGATAGAGCAGCTGCATGTCCGTGTCTTCGGGATTGTTCTCGACGATCGACCGGGTCACATCCAATGCCTCGGCGTAGCGACGCAGGCGGGAGAGTGCCAGCGCCTGCCCGCGGGCGGCGAGCATGTTGCCCGGGTCGCGGTGCAGCATGCGCTCAGCCAGCGACAGGGCCTCATCGTTTTTGCCCAGCAATTCGTACAGCCCGAGCAGTTGTTCGTTCACTTCGATGTTTTCGGGTTCGAGTTCGCGGGCCCGTTGCAGGGATCGCAGCGCCTGGGCGATGTTGCGCGTGTCGGGCTGGGGCACGCTCATCTGCGCCTTGGCGTAGCGCTGGTGGGCCTCGACATCGTCGTTCTGGTAGCGGAGGAACTGTTGGAGGTGGTGCGAGGCTTTGATGTATCGGCCGGCCTCGAAG
>JBATTL010000722.1:0-5285 GCA_049670525.1 Thiohalocapsa sp.
CGACCTGGCTGACTTGCTGAACCGGAGCCTGGTCGCCATGCTGACCCAAATGAGCCAGCCGGCGCCGGGCGATGAGATGCCCTGCGCGGAAGAGGTCCTGGCCGGCATGAAGCGCGGCGCATGATCATACACCCCGGCAGACGAGCTCACGCATGAAGCCCCTCGCTGAAAGGCTGGCCACCGAGCTCACCCTGTACGACTCCGACGATCAGTTGTTCGGCACCCGTATCGGCGAGACGCTCAACGAGCTGCTGATCAAGGGCCTGATGGATTTCTTCGACGAGGGCCAGTCTATCTGGCGCATGCCGTGCCGCCGTCCGGGCCTTTACCGCTGCTGGAGCCGCATCGCCCAACGCAACCGACGTCTACGCATGCGCGGGTTGGATGTCGGCGCGATCCTGGCCAAGGCGGACGACCCCGAGTCCATGATCGACCATGTCATGACCCGCCTCGGCGTGCCGGAACCCCTTTGGATGGACTATTTCACGCTGGAGCTGGCCGAGTTGCATGGCTGGGCCGGCTTCGTCCGCTGGCGCGCGCAAGCCCATCATTATTATTGGCAGCAGCGCAATCCAGCAGACCTCGTGGACTATATCGCCCTACGCCTCGTGTTGGGGCTCGCGTTGCTGGAAGACGCCGCCCGCCGGCTGAAGCGGGACTTCGGCTACCCGTCTCTGAAGTCCTACGCGGAGCAGCACCCACGCGAGTGCATGCTGCGGCGGGAGCTCAATGCCGGCACCGTGCTGCCCGATTACGCGCATCGCATCGAGGTCACGCTGGACAGCCTCGATCCGACCAGGATGGACGCCCTGTGCCGCGAGTACGAGCGGGAGAAGATCACCCGCGAGGCCGATACGCGCGCGCTGCGCCTGCTCGAGGTCGGCGAAAAGGCCGGTATCCCCCGCGCGACCTTGATGGCGCACTCCGACGACAGGCTGCTGCCGTTTATCGATGCGGTGTACAGCTTCAAGCAGCGTGAGGAGTTCGTCTGGACCCAGGCGCTGGAGCGGACCTACATCCGCCGGTTGCTGGCACAGCTCGCGCGCGGCGCCGACCAGACCGATGAAGCGGATTCCGCACCCGACATTGCCGCCCCATCCGCAGACCCTGACGGCTCCGGCCCCACTGGCCAGGTGCAGGCATTGTTCTGTATCGACGTACGCTCCGAACGGTTGCGCCGTCACCTGGAGGCGGTCGGCGACTACGAGACATTCGGCATCGCCGGTTTCTTCGGCGTGCCAGTCAGCTTTATCGAATTCGGCAAGGGTCACGAGACGGCGCTGTGCCCGGCTATCGTCACGCCCAAGAATGTCGCGGTGGAGATGCCCCATAAGCACGAGACGCACCGTCACTCACTGTTCCACTTGGCCCATGAGGTGGTGCACGATCTCAAGAACACCGTCCTCGCACCCTACGTGACCGTCGAGGCCGTTGGTCTGCTGTTCGGCTTCGACATGGTCGGTAAGACCTTCGCGCCTCGTGTTTACAATACATGGCGTCAGCGGCTCGAGAGCCGGAAGCCCCCGGCGCGGTTGCTGATCGACAAGATCACCCGGGAGGAGGCCGAGGAGCTGGTCACCAACCTGCAGGACGAGATGGTCGTGCGTGCAATCGAGCGTCACTTCGGCGTCAAGCGCGAGGCCGTGACCAGCCCGATGATCCGCGAGCTGCGCGAGGCTGCCCTCGGCAATCGCCCCGATGAGGGCAAGACCCTGAGCGAGTTCGCGCGGCGCTTCGAGGTCGAGGCCGCCGCCGAGGCGGTGTTTATTCGCTCGCTGCAGGCCGAGTATCGTGTCACCCCGGATCAGGCCACGATCCAATTGGAGCACTTGGCCAAGGTCGGTTTCCGGCACCGGCGCCAGGCGCAGTTCGTGGGCACGGCGCTGCGCTCAATCGGCCTCGCCAGCGACATCGCGCGCACCGTGCTGGTCGTCGGCCACGGCAGCACGTCCGAGAACAACCCTTACGAATCAGCGCTGGACTGCGGCGCCTGTGGCGGCGATCAGGGACTGGTCAACGCCCGCATCTTCGCTGCCATGGCGAACCGACGCGAGGTGCGCGAACTGCTCGCCGAACAGGGCGTCGAGATCCCAGCGGAGACCTGGTTCATCCCGGCGCTGCATGACACGACCACCGACGAGATCCAGCTGTTCGACCTCGACCAGCTTGCCCCCGGCGCACTGACTCGGCTTACGCGCATCCAGGAGGACCTGACAGCGGCCGGGCGTCTCTGCGCGCTGGAACGTTGCGGCGAGCTCGGTGAGACTGGCATCACGACCCCGGAAGCCGCGGCACGACGCGTCAAGCGTCATGCGTTGGACTGGACCCAGGTGCGCCCCGAATGGGGCCTGTCGAAGAACGCCTCGTTCATCATTGGCCGGCGCGCGCTGACTCGAGAGCTGAACCTAGAGGGCCGTGCCTTCCTGCATTCCTACGACCACCGCATCGACGCCAAGGGCCGGTTGCTGGAAGGCATCCTTTCCGGTCCACTGGTCGTCGCGCAATGGATCAACCTCGAACACTATTTCTCGGTGGTCGACAACGAGGCCTTCGGCAGCGGCAGCAAGGTCTATCACAACATCACCGGGCGTTTCGGCGTCATCAGCGGCAACATCAGCGACCTGCGCACGGGCCTGCCCGCACAGACCATGCTCAAGGGCCGCGACCCATACCACGAGCCGATGCGCCTGGTGACCGTCATCGAGGCGCCGCTGACGCTGGTCGAAGGCCTGCTGGCACGCCTTTACAAGCCCCGCGAGCTAGTGCACAACGGATGGATACTGTTGCTGGTGTTGGATCCCAAAAGCGGCACTGCGAATCTGTTCCGCAACGGCAGCTGGCAGACGACGCCGATGCGCCTGCCCGCCTAAGGGTCACCGAAACCGCATGGTCACCGAAAACCGGGAGCTCATGAAATGCAAGAACTGAATCACAGCACGATGAAGAAACTGGACATCGTCGTTCAGGGCGAGCACCAGGACTTCGTGCTCGATCTGCTGGATCGCGCCGCCGTCAGCGGCTACACGGTCGTGCACAACCTGTCCGGCAAGGGCAGCCACGGCGCCCACGAAGGCCATCTGATGTTCAACGAGGACGACGTCCTGGTGATGATCATCACCGTGGTGCCGGAAGACCTGGCCGCGGCCATCCTCGAAGGGCTGACGCCCTTTTTCAACAAACACATGGGCGTCGTGTTCACGTCAGACACACAGGTAACGCGGCTGGGGAAGTTCCAGGCGTCCGCGCCGATCGGCTCATGAAGCACAAGGTTTGCAGTGAGTCGCCCCACGGGGAGCAAGGCCGAGCGAATCACATCACTTGAGCCGCATTGCCGGGCCGCCCCTCGCCCGATGACCGCGCGCTAATACTCCGTCAGGACCGCTCGGTCCCAGCCTCCAGCCCTTCATAGATGGTTTCCAAAGGCAATTGGACGGGCAAGCAGGTCAACGGCGGGACGCCGTCGGTGAAGACCTCTGCGTGCCAACCATTTTCGCTGCGGAACAATTCCACTCGCCGGGCATCCTGCGCGACCACCAGATAAGCCCGCAGCGACGCCATCGACGTATAGGCCAAAAACTTTTCGCGACGATCAATCCGCTCGGAGTTGCTCGATAGAACCTCTGCGATCAGACAGGGCGCGCTGCAATAGTAAGGCTCGCGATCGCCAGGGTCGCAGGTCATGACCAAGTCCGGGTAGTAGAAGACATCGTCGCCGGCAATGCGCAGTCTTACCTTCATGTCGCTGACGAAGATCTGGCAGTCGCTTCCGCGTGCGCGCGAATGCAGAAAGGCCGCCATATTCAAGGCAATCAGACCATGCGCACGACTGGCGCCGGTCATCGCATAGACGCGCCCGCCCAAATACTCGTGCCGTACGTCGCTGACTTCTTCCTCCCCCAGGTAAGTGTCGACAGAGATCGCTTCTTGAAAAGCCGGATTGCCCATCGCCCAATTCCCCTCCCAACAATTGCGGCAACGCCCGTGCCTCAGTCCATCCGCGCGGGCTGGCCGGAAGGGCAACTGCAGTTTAGAACGAAACAAGCATCCGGCGCATGTCCGCGGGGGTCAGCGTATCCGTGTATACCCCTTGAGCCCCCCAGTTCTGCAAGTACTCCGTGGCGGTCTCCGCCTCGTTGATGGTATGCACATAGACCGGTACCCCGGCCCGTTGCAACCTGAGTCCAAGTCCGTGCGCAAGCCGCTGCTGATCCATGGTCACTGCCATCGGTCTGATCCCTGTCAGCGCGTCGAGGACGGCCTGAGTTTGACCCGGATACTGATAGAGCGTCCAGATGATGTCCCGATAGCCGAGCGCCCTCGCCTGCTCGAACTCCTCCGGTTGATACACCTGCGCGATCAGTCGCTCGCCGTAGTCCGGAATCTGCTTGGAGAGCACACGCAGGCCATCGAGTGCGCGCGCCTTAAAATCGGTCACGATGCGAGCCTCGGAATGCCTATCCAGCCATTGCCGAAGGGTCTCGATCGTGCAAGGCAGGTCGGAGCGCCCCTTCATCACCCGATCAAACTCCGCGCGCGTCGGCGGCCCATCGAACGACAGACCATAATTGCGCTGCATCGTTGCCCCCCAATCATGGCCGCACACCAGTTCACCATCGGCAGTCCACTGGAAATCCAGCTCGAACCAGCGGAAACCGGCGGCCAGGTTTCGGTCCAGCGCGGCAATGGAATTGCTGTAGGTCTTGCCGTCGATCCCACCGCCCGCGTGGGCGATGGTTTCTATCGGACCGGAGATGATCTCGGACCGGGATTCCCTCACCGACGCGACGCCCCGCTCGATTGCATCGTTTACCCTGAGCGACAATCCTTCGAGCCTCCACTGCGCGCCAGAATCACCGCCAATACCTTCCGGCGGCGGGATTGCCTGGATGCGCAGACACTGATCCTCGAACAGCTGCGGCACGAGAAAGCCCACGCCGTAATCTGCCTGACCCGCGGGCATCACCGTTTCCTGCTCGATTCGCTGCCCATAGCGTCCGGTGCAATCCCAGGCCAGTAAACGCAGCACTCTCGCAGGGCCAAGGGCGTTATCCGCCTTGAGGGCGGCGACCACTCCCTGGCCGCGCGGCAGGTGGGTCAGATACCGCCCGAGGAGCATATTCGCCCGGTCTACTGGGTAGAGGCGCCCCGGCATCAGGGCAAGCAGCGGGGAGTTGTTCACGCGCTGCAGGTCGTTGCGCTCGATCAGCGCACGGATCGGAGCGGAGTCAACCAGCTCACCGCCCGCCTGCAAGCAATTGAGCATTTGGTTGCAGCGAACCAGACCC
>JBATTL010000723.1:0-2774 GCA_049670525.1 Thiohalocapsa sp.
GGCGGACGCTGAACTATGTCTCCTACATGGTTGCCGCGATTCTGGCGACACCGCGGCTCCCCAAGCCTGACATCGTGATCTCGACCTCGCCGCAGTTCTTCAATGGCCTCGCCGGTTGGTTCGTCAGTCGCCTCAAGCGCGTGCCCTGGGCGCTGGAGATCCGTGATCTTTGGCCGGAATCCATCGTCACCGTCGGGGCGATCAAGAACCCGCTGATCATTCGGGCATTGGAACGTCTGGAGCTGTTCGCCTATCGCAAGGCCGCGGTGATCATCCCGGTGACGGATGCCTTCAAGCGGTACATGATTGGTAAGGGGATCGACGCGGGCAAGATCAAGGTGCTGAAGAACGGCGTGAATCTGAGGCTGTTCCAGGCACGGGATCGGACGACGCCGGAGGCGCAGGCCTTGGCGCGTCAGTTGGGGGCAGAAGGTCGGTTCGTTGCAGCCTATGTCGGCACGCACGGGATGGCTCACCACTTGGAGACCATCCTGGAGGCGGCCGCGCTCATCGACAACGACGATGTCCTGTTCGTCATGGTTGGCGATGGGGCCCAGCGGGATCGGCTGGCGGCCAAGCGCGCGGAGATGGGGCTCTCGAACGTCGTGATGTTGGACCAGCTACCAAAGCGGAGCATGCCGGCGCTGTGGTCTCTGACGGACGTCAGCCTGGTGCTGCTGAAGAAGTCGGATCTGTTCAAGACTGTGATCCCGTCCAAGATCTTCGAAGGTATGGCGATGCGGGTGCCGATCATCCTGGGTGTTGAGGGTGAGGCGCAGGGGATTATCGAGGAGGCGGGAGCGGGGATCTGCATCGAGCCCGAGAACGCGGAGCGCTTGGCTGAGATTGTTCGGATGCTTTACGAGGACAGAGCCCTAGCCCAACGGCTAGGTGAAAGCGGCCGGAGGTACGTGGAGCAACATTTCGACCGGGCGGTACTGGCCGAGCGCTATCAGCGGGTGCTGCTGGACACGGTCGCGCTTGCCGGAACCCGGGCGACCCAGTCGGGGTGAACCGAGGCTGCGGGCGGTTGAACGCTGGCGGTGGTCTGCTTCCCCAGGGCCGGGCGGCGTGCGCGGCCTGGCGCGGCAATAATGCCACTCGCGCGGCAGCAACCGCCTGGTGGAAGTTATGATCACGGCCGTCAGGTTTGGCTGAGCACAAGAAAGCTCGCCTCCGGATCGTCGCAAAAATGTCGCACCAGGAGGTAGCTGTCGCGGAGGAGCTTGGCCGCCGCGCGACTATTAGCTTACCGATCCGAAGCGAGATCACCTTAGGTGGAGCGCCAAAGATGAGGCTGCGTTGGTAGAAGTCGGTATCCTTCGATACCAGGATAAAGTCCTGATCCCGCGCGTAATTCCAGATCTGTTCGTCCGGGGCGCCTAGCAGTTTCACGTCACGCACATGGGAAGAGTCAGGGTAGAGATCCTTCAGGGCAACCGCAAGCCGAAAAGAGAGGTTCTCATCGAACAGGAGCTTCACGACGCGGAAAACAGGCGGCGCTCCCGCTCTGCAGCAAATATCAGTACTGCGCGAATGTCATCCTGGTCAAGATCCGGAAAATCTTCGAGAATTTCGGCGTCGGGCATGCCGCCAGCGAGATACTCCAAGATGTCGGATACGGCAATTCGGGTCCCACGGACCACGGGCTTACCACTTCGGACCGCAGGATCAAGGGTGATGCGATCTAGGAGTTGCTGCATGGTGGAAACCAGATCATGATTATTATGTGGAGCGTAGCCAAATGGCTTCTACCGGACAACGACCGATCGTCCGGTCTGGCAGATGACGAACGGTGTCTGCGCGCGATCGCCGCGTTGCGCTTGAGCCCGATTGGCACGCCTCGCTAACCGCAAAACCCATGCGCAACGGGTATCCCTCCCATGTTCTTTGGTGCCGTGCGCTGCTCCTTGACCGAGCGCTTGTCTTCGGCGCCGCGCGGGGGACGTGGCTTTCGCATTTATCGTGACGGCCGGATCGCAGCTTGGCTCCCGCTCACTCCCAGGGTCGGGGCCGGCTTCCTTGCGCGCGTCAGTGTAGAACATCGTCCAGGGTTTGGGCGGTCAGGATTCGCTCGGACCAGCGCAGCAGGGTGTCGGCGTCCGCTGCGTTGACCTGCTCACGCACGGCCTCACTCGGCGGGCCGAATTTCAGTTCGATGAGGCGCATGAGGACCAGGGCTTCGCCCTCCTGCCGACCCTCCTTGTGGCCCTCTTCGCGACCCAGGCGCTCGATGCTGGTGACGTAAGGCATCTTGGCTTGCTCCTCAAAGGCAATCAATTCGTGCATGAACTCTCGCTCCAACGCCTCGGGTAGGCGCAGCAGCCAGTCGAGGATCCGAAAGAGTTCGAGCACCTGCTCACGAGTATAGCCGCGTTGGTAAAGGAGGCGCACGAGGCGCAGCTTCCAGCCCTTGCGGGTCGGCCCGTCTTGGCTGTTCGGTGACAATTAACTTGGCCGGTCGACGACAACTAACTTGGCCGATTTTAGAGGCTAAGGTAGCCGGCATTTTCGCAACCAAACGGCGCGTGGATGTGGCTTTCGCGCTTATCGGCCGGATCGCAGCTTGGCTCCCGCTCACTTCCAGGGTCGGGGTCGGCTTCCTTGCGCGCGTCAGTGCAGGACTTCGTCCAGGGTTTGGGCGGTTAGGATTCGCTCGGACCAGCGCAGCAGGGTGTCGGCGTCGGCTGCATTGATCTGCGCCCGCACTGCCTCGCTCGGCGGGCCGAATTTCAGCTCGAGTTGGCGAAGGACGACCAGGGCTTCGCCCTGCT
>JBATTL010000724.1:0-12761 GCA_049670525.1 Thiohalocapsa sp.
GCTGCTCGGGGGCTCCGCCATCGGGCTAGAGGCGTCCGCTATGCCCAAAGCCGCCGCCACCCCGTTCCGTGATTTCAAATTCGTCGACGATCTCGAGCGCCGCATGCACCACCGGCACGAGAACCAATTGAGCAATTCGCTCGCCGACATCAATGACGAAGTCCTGGTGACTGCGGTTCCAGCAGGAGACGTAGAGCGGCCCCTGATAGTCGGAGTCGATCAATCCAACCAGATTGCCTAACACAATGCCGTGCCTATGCCCGAGGCCCGAGCGCGGCAAGACCATTGCTGCGAGACCGGGCTCGGCGATGTGAATCGCCATGCCGGTCGGGATCAGCTCTGTTGCGCCCGAACCCAATTCGAGGGGCACCTGCAGCAGGGCCCGCAAATCCAGACCAGCGGCGCCATCGGTTGCATACCGTGGCAATGGGAAATCGCGACCCAGCCGAGGGTCGAGAATCTTAACCTGCAAGGGATGCTGCATAGCGCTCCGCGATTAGTTTGGCCAGTTCCAGGCCGAGCCGGGTTTTCGCCATCATGGGCAACTGCCGTCGCCCACCGCGCCAAAGAATAGTCAGCGCGTTGTCGTCGGCGCCGAACCCGCCCTTGTCGGCACCGACACGATTGGCCGCAATCATATCGAGTCCCTTGGCCGCGAGCTTGCCCGACGCATAGCGTTCGACTTCATCGGTCTCAGCGGCAAAGCCAACGGTAAACGGCGCTTCCGGAAGCGCTGCGACATCGGCGAGGATGTCGGGGTTTCGCACCAGCGTCAGCGTTAGCGAATCGGCGTCTTTCTTTATCTTGGATCCGGCAGGCTCTAAAGGGCGGTAATCCGCAACCGCGGCCGCCGACACGAACAGATCGCAACCCGCCACCCGCGCCATAACCGCTTCGTACATTTGAGCGGCGGACTCGACAAAAACGCGTTCGACGCATCGCGGGGCTTCCAATGCCGTCGGCCCGGAGACCAGGGTCACATCCGCCCCGAAGTCAGCCAAAGCCTCCGCCACGGCGTACCCCATCTTGCCGGAACTGCGGTTACCGACAAAGCGAACCGGGTCAATTACTTCATGCGTGGGCCCGGCGGTCACCAACACGCGCCGGTTCGCCAACGCGCTGGACCGCGATGCCAGCACGCGCTCCGCCAGCTCCTCCGTTTCCAACATGCGTCCAGGACCTATTTCGCCGCAGGCCTGACTACCAGTTGCGGGACCAAGAAACACGCAGCCACGCTCAGCCAAGAGCGTCGCGTTTGCTTGCGTCGCTGGATGCTGCCACATGCGATGATTCATTGCCGGCGCGAGCCAGACTGGCGCCGTGGTGGCGAGTGCGAGGGTTGTCAGCAGGTCGTCAGCAAGGCCCTGCGCCAACCGCGCTATCAGATGGGCACTGGCTGGGGCCACTAGCAGACGATCCGCCCAGCGCGCCAGCTCGATGTGATCCATACCGGCCTCCGCCTCGGGGTCCAGCAGCGCCGATCGCACCGGCCGCCCGGAAACCGCTTGCAGCGACAGCGGTGCGACGAACGAACCCGCTGCCCGAGTCATGACCACCTGCACCTCGGCGCCGCGCTCGCGCAGCCTGCGCACGAGGTCGGGCGTCTTGTAGGCGGCGATACCACCGCTGATCCCGAGCAGGATCTTGTCCGCCGCCTTGCAGGTCACCGTCGCGCTGTTCCACAAACCACGTGCGTGAGATACAGGACGAGGGATTGTAGCGTAAACGAGCGTTCACGCGATGCATCGGAAAACTTGGTTGCGACGCCACGGTATCGTATTCTTCAACGACGGGGAGCGAATCATCTTGGAGTCTCTCATGTCCATCGCGGACTGGCCCGAGGATGAACGGCCACGGGAAAAATTGCTCAAGCACGGCGCACACACGTTGACTCATGCCGAGCTGTTGGCAATCTTTCTGCGGACGGGTGTGACTGGGAAAAGCGCGGTCGACCTTGCGCGCGAACTGCTCGCCGAATTCGGCGGTCTCGTCGGGTTGCTGTCGGCCCCCAAATCGGTTTTTTGTCAAGCGAAGGGTCTCGGCCAGGCCAAGTACGCGCAGTTGCAGGCGGTCCTCGAAATGAGTCGACGTTACCTGCGCGACGAGATAACGGGGCGCGACGTACTGAGCAGCCCCGAGGCCACGCGTACGTACTTGAAGGCCCGACTGCGCGGCTATCCCCACGAGGTGTTTGCCTGCCTTTTCCTCGACAACCGCAATCGCGTCATCGAGTATCGAGAACTGTTTCGCGGCACAATCGACGGGGCCAGCGTACACCCAAGGGAGGTGGTCCGCGAAGCGATGCACTGGAATGCGGCCGCAGTCATCTTCGCTCATAACCATCCATCCGGTGTCGCAGAGCCCAGCCAGGCGGACCTGCGTATCACGGCGCGACTGCGAGAGGCGCTCGATCTGGTGGAGGTGCGCGTACTCGACCACATCGTCGTTGGCGAAGGTGACGGAACCTCATTCGCCGAGCGCGGCTTGCTCTAGGGTGCACACGGTCACTTTCATGGACAAACACCTTGACTTTTTCCAATCTGCGCGGTAGTTTTTCGGGCTTACTTTCGCGAGCGTCGGTCATCTGTACCCCGCGCTACCGAACCTGACACACAGATTCCGCGACGCGATTTGAACGCTGCGGGATCCCTACGGAGATTTGGAGCCATGTCCAAAGTCTGCCAGGTGACCGGCAAGCGTCCGGTGACGGGAAACAACGTCTCTCACGCACACAACAAGACGCGCCGGCGATTCCTTCCGAATCTTCACTACCATCGTTTTTGGGTCGAGAGCGAGAAGCGCTGGGTGCGCCTTCGGATCTCGACCAAGGGCATGCGCATCGTCGATAAGAACGGCATCGACTCGGTGCTTGCCGACCTGCGAGCCCGCGGTGAAAAGGTCTGACAGACCGACCGGAAAAAGCCGAACCGGAATTTGAGCATCCTACCCCGGAGAATACCCAGTGGCTAAAGCAGCACGAGAAAAGATCCGCCTGAATTCCAGCGCGGGCACCGGTCATTTCTATACGACCACCAAGAACAAGCGCAATCAGCCAGGCAAGATGGAGATCAAGAAATTTGATCCCGTCGCCCGCCAGCACGTCACGTACAAGGAAGGCAAGATTAAGTAGGGGCGCCGATCGCTTATCCCAGGGCGTTTTCGAGCCAAAAAAGACCCGCTTCCGCGGGCCTTTTTTTGTTCCGTTTTTCTTTTTGTTCGATTTTTCAATGAAGATCAGCCGCGCCCAGTATCCTTCCCGGCAAGCCACACCCAAGCCTAGGCGGCTTCACCCGCTCGGAGTCGGCGCCAGGGCTAAGCCTCGCAGATTGTGTGAGAATCGTTCCAGGACCTGAATCCCGGTATCTTCCGCCTGTTGGCACCACTCCTGCAGCAGCTTGAGTAGATCGTCCTGGGAAGGAGCATTACGCTCCCAGATCTGACGCAGTCGCTCGCGAAATTGGTAAACCACTCGAAGTTGTTGGCTTTGATCCAGGATCTGTTCGAGTCTGATCCGGGCCTTTTCGTCAAGCCGAGTGGACCCGCTGGCCAGCAAGCGCGTCGCTCGCCGTGCCATGAGACGACAATGGCGCTCGTTCCTGCACAATTCTTGTCGCGTCAACGGATGCAGCACCTCGTTGCTGAAACGCCGGATCACGTGCATGCGCCCGACGACCACGGCCTTCAGTGTCTCTAGATCGACGCTGCGTTTGCCCTCGATGAATCGGGGCTGAGGCGCCAATTTCTTGACCCGCGCCAGACCCAGGGCACTGAGCAGACGGATGTAGAGCCAGCCCAAATCGAACTCCCACCAACGCGCCGACAAACGCGCCGACGACGGGAAGGCGTGGTGATTGTTGTGCAGCTCTTCGCCGCCGATCAGGATCGCCCAAGGCACGATATTGGTGGCGGCGTCGGGAGTTTCGAAATTGCGGTAGCCCCAGAAGTGGCCGATGCCGTTGATCACACCGGCCGCGAGCACGGGAATCCATAGCATCTGCATGGCCCAAACCGTCAGTCCGTAGACACCAAACAGCGCCAGGTCGAGGATCAACAGTAGCCCGCAACCTTGCCACGACCAACGGCTGTAGACATTACGCTCCAGCCAGTCGTCCGGTGTGCCCAATCCATAGCGCTCAATCGTCGCGCGATCACTGATCGCGGCGCGATACAGCTCCGCTCCCTGCCAAAACACGCGGCGAATACCAAAGACCTGAGGACTGTGGGGATCACGTACCGTTTCGCAGTGGGCATGATGCTTGCGGTGCACCGCAACCCACTCCTTGGTCACCATTCCGGTGGTCAGCCAGAGCCAAAAGCGGAAAAAATGCATCAGGGCCGGATGCAGATCCAAGGCGCGATGAGCTTGTGAACGATGCAAAAACACGGTCACTGAGACGATCGTGACGTGCGTCATGACAAGCGCGATGATCACGACCTGCCAGAGGGGGAGATCGAGCACTCCGTAGGGAGACATTGAATTTTATCTCGGTTGGTGGTGGCCGCGGCGCGACCGCTCTGATTCGTCAGCTTGACGCCTACTAGTTACTATAACTGACTATGGCGAAGCCGACACGACCGTACCAGCAAACCGGACGCATTTGTCGCGGCGTCACTGGCTCGAACCCGGCGTTCGCCTATAACGCTCGCGAAGGGCGTCCCAGATACTCAATCGGCGTATGAACCACGGGATAACAGCAGGTTGCCGGCAGTGTCGCGAATAGCCTGCCATCCGGGCGCGAGCCAGGTGGTCGCGACTTCATCGAGGATCACCGCCGGACCGCGCAAACACGAGCCTGTCGCCAAGGCGTCGCGGACCAGCACTGGCACTGGCAGATCGCAGCCTGCTACGGCGACCTTAAGTCGTACATCCGCGGCTTCTACTGGTTCAAAAAACGGCTCCGGCAATGTCACGGCATGCGCTGGCGCGGTCAGGCGGACACGCAGGTTGAGCAGTTCCACAGGCAGATCCAAGCGGTGGCCATAGCGCGCCTGATGCAGTTCCGAAAAGGCGTCCGCGGTCGCGGCACCGCCCTGCCAACGGATATTCAGGGTATATGACTGCCCACGATAACGTAGGTCAACGCTGTCTTCGCGAGACAGCGAGGCGGACGCGATGCCCTCTGCCGAAAGCGCGCGGACACCCTCGCCCGCCAACGCATCGAGGGCGGCCGAGACCTCGGTATCGTCTCGATCGGCGAGGAGCCCGAGCCAGGTCCGCGTCAGAAGGCGTCCTGGCCTCGATACCAGCATACCTAAGGCCGACAGGACACCGGAGCGCTCCGGCACGAGCGCCCGCTTCATGCCCAGAGCATCTGCCAGGGCGCAGACGTGAAGGCCGCCGGCACCGCCAAATGAGCACAGATGCGCGGAACGTGGATCGACACCTCGTTGTACCGAGATCACCCGCAACGCTCGCGCCATATGATCATTGGCGAGGGCGACGACGCCAAGCGCCGCATCCTCCGCGGCTTGCGCGCCGGAAATACCCATTTCGGCCCCCAACCGCGCCAGTGCATGGCGTGCGGCGTCCGGGTCGAGCCGCATACGCCCGCCGAGAAAGGCGTCCGCGCGCAGCCGGCCGAGTACCAGATTAGCGTCGGTCACCGTTGGCTCGCTGCCGCCAATGCCGTAGCAGGCCGGCCCCGGATCGGCACCGGCCGATTCCGGCCCAATCAACAGCGCACCGCCAGCATCGACCCGGGCGATCGAACCACCGCCGGCGCCGATGCTGTGCATGTCGACCATCGGAACCGCCACAGGCCAGCCGGCGAATCGGCCCTCGGTGGTCAGGCGCGGCGCGCCGTCCACCAGCGCGACATCAGTGGAGGTCCCACCCATATCGAAGGTCAGCAGCCGGCCGATACCGGCGGAGCGCGCAACGAAACCGGCGCCCACCAGACCGCCAGCGGGTCCGGAAAGGAGCAAACGTACAGCCTGACGCGCGGTCTGCCCGGCGGACACGGCCTCGCCGCTGGATTGCATCACGGATAGCAGCGCACCCGGAAGTCCAGCTCGCAGCCGATTGATGTATCCGGCGACGATCGGTCCAACCCTTGCATTGAGCCAGGTGGCCGTGCCGCGCTCGTACTCGCCGACCAAGGGCAGCACCTCCGACGAACGGGAGACGAACAACCCGGCGGGTAGCGCCTCGGCGATTGTTCGCTCGGTCCGATCGTCGAGGTAAGAGAACAACATGTTGATAGCGACTGATTCCGGCGCAAGCCTGGATAGCGTCGCGCGGAGATCCGCCAAGTCGTCGGCCGTCAGTGGCTCAACGACGGCCCCGTCAGCGGCGAGTCGCCCGCCGGTCTCGACGCACAACTCCGCCGGCACGGGCGCTGGAGATTGCGGCGGCTGCAACTCATACAGCGCCGCCCTCGCCTGGCGACCAATAGTCAGCAGGTCGCCGAACCCGCGGTTGGTCACGTAAGCGGTGCGCGCGCCCTTACCCTCGAGCACCGCATTGGTTGCAACCGTAGAACCGTGGATCACGCGCAAGCCCTTTGCGTCGAGGCCGAGCTCGGCGACGCCTTGGAGTATGGCGCGCTCCGGCGCGGCTGGCGTCGACAGCACCTTGTGCACACGCATGTGCCCATCCCGCCAAAGCACGAAATCCGTAAAGGTGCCGCCGGTATCGATGCCGAGCAGCATCATCTCCCGCCCCTCATGACAAACAGTATCGACCCGTCGCGCCAACTTCGCCGACGGGGCGTCGATGCAGTAAGACTACACCAGCGCGACCGATGGCAGACAACTGCAAACGGCGGTTGGCAGCAGACACTGCCCGCGCTATGGTCGCAGCCCATGGATGAATTGTTGACGGTCCATGCCCTCGAACGCCGGTTCGGTACCAAACAAGCGCTGCGTGGTTTGGATTTCACGCTTGGTTCGGGCGAGGTGCTGGGTCTCCTCGGGCGCAATGGCGCCGGCAAGACCACCTGCCTGCGTATCCTTTCCGGGAACTTGGCGCCGAGCAATGGTTGCGTCCGTATCCGCGGTTTCGATTTGAGCCGGTCCCCGAATGCGGCAAAGCGCCACGTCGGTTATCTGCCGGAGGCCCCACCGCTCTATCCGGAGATGCGGGTGGACGAGTATCTCTACTTCTGCGCTCGGCTGCACCGCGTCCCGCCGGGCAGCGTCGACCGCGTGGTGCGGCGGAGCAAGCAACGCTGCGGGTTGGAGCAAGTCGGGCGCCGGCTGCTCGGCAAGCTGTCGAAGGGCTATCGGCAGCGTGCCGGGCTGGCGCAGGCTCTGATCCATGAGCCAGCTCTGGTGATTCTCGACGAGCCCACGGACGGACTCGATCCTGTACAGATCCGCGAAGTCCGTGGACTGATTCGCGACCTTTCACCAAGTTGCGCAGTCATCCTCTCCAGCCACGCATTATCCGAGGTGCAGGCTGTCTGCAGTCGCGTCCTGATGCTTCGCGACGGCGAGGTACTGCACCAGGCCGCATTGGGCGAGCAAAGCGCCGGTCGGCTATTGCGTGTGCGACTGCGTAGACCGCCCCAACCAACGGCATTGAGCGCATTGCCAATGGTGGCCCAGGCGACACCGTTAGGCACCGGTCACGCGGCGGATCACAATCCCATGGCCGGCGCCAGCTCAGGGAGATTCCGCATCGAACTCACCGCGGACGCCACCGCCGACGAGTTGGCACGAGTCCTGGTGGAAGCAGGTTGGGGCCTGCAGGAACTGAGAGCGGAGCACAGCGATCTGGAACGGCTCTTTTTCAAGAGCCTCGACGCGGGGACAGCCGCGTGATCGGCACAATTGCGACGCGGGAATGGTTGTCCGCTTTCCGCACCCCCCTCGCCTGGCTGCTGCTTGCCGCAGCGCAGATCCTGCTGACCTGGATAATGCTGCGGGTGCTCGACGGATTTACCGGTCTGGAGCCGCCGGAACGGAGCGCCGGACTGAATCTGGAACTGTCCCATCACCTGTTCGGATCCGCCGCGGTGTTCCTCATGTTGACGGTGCCGCTGCTCGCCGCGCGCAGCATCAGCGGAGAAATACGCGACGGCATCTGGCCCATCCTGGTCACCGCACCTGCAACACTGGCGGAGATTCTGATCGGCAAGTTTTGCGCCCTCGCCACGCTTGTGCTGCTCCTGTGTCTGATACCACTCGCCCTTAGTCTGACGCTGCTCGACGCCACCCCGATCGATCCCGGTCTGTTCCTGGCGGCGACCCTCGGACTTTGGCTCACGGGTCTGTTGTTCTGCTCCGTAGGGCTATTCGCGGCGAGTCTGACCACTCAACCGGCGTTGGCGGCCGTGATCGCCTTTGCGCTGTTGACGCTGATCTCTCTGGCCAATCGCGCCGACCACTTGGCCGCGGAGCAAATCACGATCCTGGATTGGCTGTCGTGGAATCAACATCTGTTCTGGTTCCTGTCCGGGGTCGTTCGCGTCAGCGACTTGACCTATTTTCTGCTCGCTACCGCCCTGTTCATGACGCTGGCCCATCGCCGGCTCGGCAATCTCCATCTGGGATGAACGAGCACAAGCAGCAGTTAGGCGGGCGAGTGTCCCGCGACAATCCGCGGACCGGCCCTGGTCAATCGCAAGCGTGCGACGCCACACCCGCGTCGCCCACCGAACCCGAGCGATCCGGCGAGATACGGCAGCCTACCCTCACGACAGGGACAAGACGCAGCCTCAATCTGCGTCGCATGGAACGCCGGGCAGCAGACGCGGTGTTTGCGCTGCTGTTGCTGGCGATTTTGTTGCTGACCGGCTGGCACGCGGCGCGCCACGAGCACTACTGGGACTGGTCCAGTAGCGGGCGCAACAGTCTGTCACCCGAGAGCACGGCGGTCCTTGATAGGCTCGAAGATCCACTGCGTATCACGGTCTACGCCCCAGTGGACCACCAGGTGAGCAGAGGCGTGGAGCAGCTGCTGGCCCGCTACCGCAAACACCCAGCGACGCTGGTCGTCGACTATGTCGATCCGCAACGATATCCAGAACTGGCACGACAAGCAGATGTGGAACTGATCGGGCAGATGGTGATCGAGTACCGCGGTCTTCGCGAAACCCAGTTTGTCATCAGTGAGTCCGCGCTGACCAACGCGATCGCGCGGCTAACCAGACCCGAAACGCCCTGGATCGGGGTCTTGGAGGGGCACGGCGAGCGCGCCATCTCCGGCGCCGCCGGACCGGATCTCGGACGCTTCGCACAACTGCTGCACCAACGCGGATTCCAACTCCTGCCCCTGGACTTAGCGCGGGCGCCCGCGATCCCGACCAATCTGGACCTATTGCTTCTCAGTATGCCGTCGATCGCACTGTTCCCCGGCGAGGTCGAGGCGCTGGTCGATTATGTCGATTCCGGTGGTAGTCTGATCTGGCTCATGGATCCGCCGCGGCGCGATGGAGACCTGCTGGGACTGGAACCCCTCGCCGAGCACCTCGGCATCCGCGCACTTCCCGGTCAGATCGTCGATGCCGCGGCCTCCGAACATGGCCTCGAATCGCCGACCTCCGCGATCGTTGACGACTGGTCCGCCCACCCACTCAGTCAGGGTTTGAGTCGGGCCGCGATCTTCCCGGGCAGTGTCGCCCTCGCAGTGGAACCTGGGCCGGGTTGGAGACTGGCCACAACCCTGACAACAGGGGAGCTGAGCTGGAACGAGACCGGGCCGGTCCGCGGGGAGATTGACCCTGATGCGGGCGCCGGGGAGCAGCGCGGTCCGTTGGCATTGGCGATAGCGCTCGACCGCCCCGCGCCCGACGCCGATTCCGACGCTATCGGATCGAACCCGAAACCGGTGCCAAGGTCCAGCCGCGAACCAACCGAGCAGCAGCGGGTCATCGTCACGGGCGACGGCGACTTTCTCAGCAACGCCCATCTCGCCAATGGCATCAATCAGGCCCTGGGCTTACGCATGACGCGCTGGCTCGCCGGCCGCGAAGACCTCGTCTCGGTCCCGAGTCCGATCAGCGATAGGGACGCGTTGACCCTGTCCCCTGTGCGCGGTTGGGCCATCGTCGGATTGGGTCTCGTTGGCTTTCCCGTGCTCCTGGCCGGCATCGGCATCGCTATTCGCTGGCAACGTGGGAGGGCCTGAGATTGCTCAAGCGGCGCTGGCAGATCAATCTGGCACTCTTCGCCGTGGTGCTCCTGCTCGCGCTCGCGGCGCGTCTGGAGCAGCGGCAGGTCCAATTGGCAACAACGCTAACCCCGATCCGGGCGGCAGATGTTGAGCGGGTATCGTTGCGGCGGCCCGGGGAACCACTGATCCGCCTGGTGCGAGAAAACGACAGCTGGCGCATGTTGGAACCCTTCAGCGCAGCGGCCGACGGTACGCTGATCGGCAAGCTGCTCCCGATTGCCGCCGCCCGCGTTCACCGCACTCTGCCCGCTGGCGCCTTGGATCTGCACCAACTGGGGCTGGACCCACCTTTCATGAGCCTGCGGCTCAACGCCCTGGAGCTGCGGTTCGGCGGGACGGAGCCGATCGCCAACCGGCGCTATGTGCAGGTCGGCGATCTCGTGCATTTGATCGATGAGAGACCGCTGCCACAGCTCTTGGCGGCGCCGGAGGATCTTCTCCCCAAGCGTCTGCTGCCCGAAGGCTTCAGCCCGGGGATTGGCAGTATTGACGGACGACCCTTGACCGCCGGCGCCCTGGCCGATTTAGCGGAGGCCGAGGCAATGCGCGTCGAGCCACTCACCGACGCACTCGGTGGTCACTTGTTGACCTTGAAGTCCGCCGATGGCGAAAAGGGCTTGCGATTCCTGGTCGACGATGGAGGCACGCGCTGGAGCAGAGTCGATCAGCGCTTGAGCTATCTCTTTGCACGTCCGCCCCTCGCGGAACTGGACGAAGACGTCTTATCCGGCCCCAGGGGCAAGCTCGATGCCCTAAGTCCGCTCGGTACGAAGTCCACCTCGGACACGGAGTTGTTGCAACTGCGCCCGCCCCCCATACCCGACGCGGTGGAACTCCTGCCGTCCACCTCGAACGCGCCCATGCCGACCCGGAAACTGACACCGTGAACTGCGCCATCAATTGTGCGGGCACGGAGGCGGCCTGGCTGAAAAACGGCGATGCCTGAACTGCCTGAGGTCGAGACCAGTCTGCGCGGCATTGCCCCGCATCTCCGGGGTCGGCGCATTCTGCACTTGCTGGCACGCGAGCGGCGTTTGCGCTGGCCGGTACCGCCATCGTTGGACAAGGCCGTCGCGGGACAACGGATCATTGGGCTGCGTCGGCGTGCCAAGTACCTGCTGCTGGAGCTGGAGCTGGGAGCGCTCATGCTGCACCTCGGCATGTCCGGCAGCCTGCGCGTGCTGCCCGCCGAGAGCCCGCCCGGTCGTCACGACCATATCGATCTGGTGCTGAC
This sequence comes from Thiohalocapsa sp., assembly GCA_049670525.1. Lineage (GTDB taxonomy): Bacteria > Pseudomonadota > Gammaproteobacteria > Chromatiales > Chromatiaceae > Thiohalocapsa. The sequence continues at coordinate 11,352 of JBATTL010000724.1, forward strand.
AGACGGTCGCTGCCTGCGCTTCCGCGACCCGCGCCGTTTCGGTAGCCTGCATTGGGTGTCGCCGCCAACGGACACGCATCCACTGCTGCGCGACCTCGGCCCTGAGCCCTTGTCCGACGCCTTTCATGGCGCCTATCTGCACCGCCGCTCCCGCGGTCGCCGCAGCGCCGTCAAGGGCTTCATCATGGACAGTCATATCGTCGTTGGGGTCGGAAACATCTACGCCAGCGAATCGCTCTTTCTGGCCGGCATCCATCCGCATCGTCCGGCCGGGCGCATTGGGGCCGGGCGCTACTCGCGACTCGCCGACAGCATCAAACGCGTGCTCAGCGCCGCCATCGCCCAGGGCGGCACCAGCCTGCGCGACTTCGTCCAGGAGGACGGGAATCCGGGTTATTTTGCACAACGACTGCGGGTCTACGGACGCGCGGGTGAACCCTGCGCAGGATGCGGCGGCGCGGTGCGGCAGCAGCGTATCGGCCAGCGGTCGAGTTTTTACTGTCCCCGCTGTCAGCGTTGAACGCGGTGCCAACGAGCGGGCGCGAGGGAGAAGAACCGAGGCCAGCTTGGAGCAGCCGGCCTGTGAAGAAATGCGCGCCAGTGGCGCGCAAAGGCAAAGTGATTGGCGGTCAGGATGCCTGCTGGATACCACTGATCAGCCAGTCACCGTCAGCACTGTCCCAATCGTGGGCAACATGCCAGATCTCGTCCAAGGGTTTGGCGGCGCCACTCTCCTCCTCGCGGATCAGACCGGAGAAACGCACACTGGCGACCACTTGATCCGCATCGCGCTGCACGGACAGCAGCTCGGCATTCAGGGTCACCACTTCCGTATAGTTGGGCGCGTCACCCAACGCCTCTCGTTCACGCTTGATCTCGGCGAACAACTGTGGCGCTGTGTACTCGCTAATATCCCGAAAGTCCGCCTGATCCCAGGCCGCCTGCAGTCGAATAAAGTGCGTCTTTGCACCATCGACAAAGCCTGCGTCGTCGAACCAGACCGGCGCATCGTTTGCTGGGCCGCCGGCTGTTGCCCCTGTGTCCGATCCACCACTCATTCCCCCAAACGAGCCTGGTGTGGGCGCGCCGCCGTAACCCTGACCGGCACCGGCAGCAGCACCCGCCGGCACCCGTCCCGGCCCTGTCGCGCGGTTACGAAACATCTTGAAGAGCATCACACCACCGAAGACCAGCGCTGCGATCAGCAGAAAATCCATGATCTGAAAGCCTTCGAATCCGTCGCCGAAAAACATGGACGCGAGCAGTCCACCAGCGGCGAGACCGGCCAGCGGACCTAACCAGCGGCTGGCTCCACTCTTAGGCGCGGCCTGCCCCGGAGCTGCTTGCTGACGGGCGGCCGACTGGTTGGACTGCGCCGGCGGCTTTGCCTGGCGCGGCGCCGAATATTGC
>JBATTL010000725.1:0-8212 GCA_049670525.1 Thiohalocapsa sp.
ACCGGAGACCGATGATTCATGAGCGAAAAGATCGATCCTGGCCCGATTCTGGTCCCGGTGGACTTCTCGGCGTCTTCAGAGGCCGCTCTGACGCACGCCGTTGAGATGGCGCGCTGCATGGGCAGGCCCCTATTGGTGCTGCACGTCGTGCATGATCCAGGTTCAATGCCGGGGTACTACGGCCGGGCTTTGAAGAAGAAGCAACTGTTGCGCATCGAGGATGGGGCGTCCGAGATGTTGGACGACTTTGTGCATCGAATGGTCAAGAAGTACCCGTCGATCAAGAAGCTCAGGCAGCTCGATTCGACGATGGTGAAGGGCCTGCCCAGCTCCCGCATTCTCGAAGTTGCGGATATGACCAGCGCCCTGATGATTATCATGGGCAGCAAGGGTCTCACCGGCTTGAAACATATCCTGATGGGCTCGGTGGCAGAGCGCGTGGTGCATCTCGCTCGGATCCCGGTAACCGTGGTGAAGGCATCCAATGCTAAATGACAAAAAGATGGGCGCCCAACGAGGCGCGTTGGGGGGCGTTTCCGCCCGGCGCACGACAGTATCTCATTGGCTCGCACTGTCCTTGGCAGTCGGTCTGGCGCTGGCTCTAACTGCCGTCGCCGCCCAGGCGGCAGGTGCCGCAGATGCCAGCGAGGACATTGACTGGTGGACCATGGGCATGGGTCTGTTCGGTGGCCTGGCCCTGTTCCTGTTCGGCATGGACCAAATGGCCGATGCGCTCAAGGCCGTGGCCGGCGAACAGATGAAGGGTATTCTGGGTCGGCTCACGACCAACCGGTTCATGGGTGCGCTGACTGGTGCGTTCGTCACCGCGATCATCAACTCCTCCTCGGTGACCACTGTTCTCGTTGTCGGGTTCATCAGTGCCGGGCTGATGTCTTTGGCGCAATCCGTTGGCGTCATCATGGGCGCGAACATCGGCTCGACGGTCACCGCCCAGCTGATCGCGTTCAAGGTGACCAAGGCCGCGCTGCTGATGATCGGCGTCGGATTCACCATGCTGTTCGCCTCGAAGCAAGAACGGGTGCGCCAATACGGCGGCATGCTGATGGGACTGGGCTTGGTTTTCTTCGGTATGGGCGTGATGAGCGACGCGATGGGCCCATTGCGCAGCTATCAGCCATTCCTCGACCTGATGCAGACGATGCAGAATCCGCTGATCGGAATACTGGTGGCGGCGGCATTCACGGGTTTGATCCAGTCGTCCGCGGCGACGACCGGTATCGTTATCGTGATGGCAAGTCAGGGGTTCGTGAACCTGCCCACGGGCATCGCGTTGGCGTTTGGGGCCAATATCGGGACCTGTGTCACCGCACTGTTGGCCTCCATCGGAAAGCCACGGGAAGCGGTGCGTGCTGCGGTTGTACATATATTGTTCAATATCGCAGGCGTTCTGGTCTGGGTCGGACTGATCGGACAGCTGGCGGAGTTCGTGGAGTGGCTCTCACCTAAGTATCCGGAGCTTGCCGGCGCCGCGCAACGCGCCGCCGAGGTGCCTCGTCAGATCGCCAATGCGCATACCATATTCAATGTCGCCAACACGCTGCTGTTCATCGGTATGGCCGGTCAGTTCGCGCGTGCCGCGGAGTGGCTGGTGCCCGACAAACCGATCGGTGAGGAGGCGCTGGTCGTGCGTGCCAAGTACCTGGACGACGAATTGTTGGCGACACCGTCATTGGCGCTCGACCGCGTCCGCCTTGAGATGCTGCATATGGGCGAGGGCGTCCAGGTGATGATGGAGCGGATCATGCCCGCCATCCTGAGCGGTAACAGGCAGACCCTGCAAGAGATTGAGCGCATGGACGATGATGTGGACGTACTCCACGCCCAGATCATCGCCTATCTCGGCAAGGTCAGCCGACTGAGCCTCACCGAGCGTCAGACCGGGGAATTGATCAAGCTGATGGAGGCGGCGAACGATTTGAAAAACATCGGCGATCTGATCGAGACAAACCTGATCGTGCTCGGGCACGAGCGCATCGATCAGGGGGTGTCCATCAGCCAGCCTACCCGGGAGGTGTTGACCAATTTCCACGTCGCCGTGAACCGGGCGGTCAATGCCGCGGTCCAGGCTGTCGCTCAAAAGAACGAGCTGGCGGCGCGCACCGTGACATCGATGAAACAGGAGATCGCGCAGATTGCCGATTCCGCCGCGGTGCATCAGGCGCAACGCCTCGTGGCCGAGGAGCCAAATCGGATCCCGGCCTACACCATCGAGGTGGATATCATCGAAAAACTGAAGCGGATCTACTATTTCGCCAAGCGCATGGCCAAGACGGTGGAAGTCGAGGACAAGGCGGAGTTACTTTAGGTGGAAGCCATTTTGGCCAAGTTGTCGAATCATGACAGCTCGGACCAGTCGTCAGCTCGCGCCTCCGAGAATCACGTCGTGTGAATCGATTATGATTCGTCATGCTCTATGGCCACCGAATCGGCGATAGTCCGCGCCCGACTTGAAACCGACGCAGTGCCCCGTCCCCTGCTACACGAGGAGAACGATTCTCAATGATGAATGGACGAGTTTCCACACTAGGCTTGATCTTGTTTGCCCTGGTCTCCGGCGCGCCCGTTAGCGTTTCAGGCGACTCATTTCTCGATGGGCTGAAGGATAAGGCCGCCAAGGCTGCCGAGAAGGTCGGCGAGACCGCTGGCGCGACTGCCGAGACGGTTGGCACGGCCACCAATGCGGCAGTTGAAAAGGCGAATGAGACCGTCGAATCCACCACGCAGGCCTTACGCGACGAGGACACGCCGGAACAAACCCGCGCCAAGCTCGACGCCATGGCGGACGCGACGCTGAACCGGCTTTTCACCGACAAGCCCGATACCCGCGCCCTGTTTGACGCAAGTGTCGGTTACGCGGTATTCGACACCCGCGAGGTTCAGTACATCGCGGCCGCGGGCTATGGCCGTGGCGTCGCGGTGAACCGAGAGACAGACCAGCACACCTATATGAAGATGGGCAGCGGGGGCGTCGGCATCAGCTTCGGATTCGGCGGTTTTGATACCCAATTGGTGATCCTGTTCGAGAACGCCTTCGCCTTCAACAAGTTCATCACTCAGGGTCTGGATGCCACCGCGGAGGCTGGGACCATGACCGGTAAGGACCAGGGAGGGTTGGCGTTGCGTTTCGACGAGGGCCGCGCGGTGTTTGTGTTGACGCAGCAGGGCTGGAAGGTGTCGGCCAAGCTGGCCGGAACTAAGTACTGGCCCGACAAGGGATTAAACTGAACCGAACGGCCACCGATTGCCACCATTTCCAGGTTTCAGTCTCGGAAACACGCGGTCGGGCCTTAGCGGTGAAACCCGTCCTCAGGCTGTCGGTCTCACGAGCCGGCGTCCGTCTACCAGGGCCACGACCGCGAGATAAACCGCCATCAACAGCGTGCCCGCGGCCAATGGATTCCAGGCCTGAGCGTCGCTGAGCCAAAGCCCAACGCCATAGAGCCCGAGACCGAACGCGATATAACCGAAGACGCGCAGTAGGTCATAGGGCACCGGATAATAGTGGCGCCCGAGCAGGTAGGACAACGCGACCATGGCGCTGTAGCAGGCAAGATGCGCCCAGGCAGCGCCTTGGTATCCGCAAATCGGTACCAGCAGCCAGAGCATCAGGATGGTGATACCGGCACCGATCAGGGCGACCCAGGCCCCGAGCATGGTGCGGTCGGTGAGCTTGTACCAGACAGACAGATTCACATAGACGCCGAGCAGCAGGTTCGCGAGCAGCAGAATCGGTACCACCGATAGCCCCACGCGATAGTCCGCGCCGACGAAGTACTGAAACAAGTCCAGGTACAGCGTCACCAGCAGAAAGATGAACACACAGAAGATCACGAACCAGTTCAGCACCAGCGCATAGAGCTGCTTCGCGTCGCGCTCTTTGGCGTAGGCGAAAAAGAACGGCTCGCCAGCGTAGCGGAAAGCCTGGATGAACAGGGTCATCAGGATCGAGAGCTTGTAGCAGGCGCTGTAGATGCCGAGCTGGGCCATGTTAGTGGCGTCGTCAAAGGGCAGTAGATACTTCAGCGCGGCACGGTCGAGCATCTCGTTGACGATACCGGCCATGCCGATGATCACCATCGGTAGCGAGTAGCGCAGCATGCGTTTGAACAGTTCCGTGTCGAAGCAGGCGCCAACACCGAACAGGCCGTCCTTGAGCTGCGGCGTCAACAGCAGGATCTTGAGCCCGCTGGCGGCCAGATTGGCGAGGAAGACGTAACCGATGCCGATGGCCGGATCCCAGAGCCGGCCGAGGAAGGAGCCGGGGTCGGCCTCGAAGGCCTGCCGGCAAAGCAGGATAAAGAACAGATTGAGCCCGATGTTGGCGCCGATCTCGATCAGTTTGATCCCGGCGAAGCGCAGTGCCCGGTCCTCCGCCCGCAACCGCGCAAAGGCGGCGGCGCCGATCGAGTCCAGCGCCACGATTGTCGCGACCCACCAGATGTACTCCGGATGATTCCCATGGCGCAGCAGATCGGCGAGCGGCTGTTGCAACAGCGCCGCGGCGAGCAGAAAGCCGCCGTTGGCGACGATCAGCGTGCGCAGCACGGTCGCGAATACGACTGGCGGTTCGCGTTCGCCACCGCTCCGGAAGCGGAAATAGCCGGTCTCCAGACCGAACACCAACAGCACCGCCAGAAAGCCCATGTAGGCGTAGAACTCCGCCACCACCCCGTAGTCCGCCGGCACGAAGGTGTAGGTGTAGAGCGGCACCAGCAGGTAGTTCAGGAACCTGCCGAAGATGCTGCTGAGGCCGTAGACGGCCGTCTGGGACGCGAGACGTTTGAGGGGATTCAAGACAGTTCGTTCGGGTTCGGAACAACGACGGCGCGCGTATCCTGACGCAACCCCATTGGAGCAATCTCGCTCGGTTGGGTCGGGCCAGGAGATCGGTCGCCAAAATGACGCGAGCCGGCCAGCGTGGGATGCCTCGCAAGCCCGGCCAAACTGGGGAGTCGATCGAGCTAAGAAAACGCCCGGTCGTCGATCTGAAACTGGGCCGGGCGACCCGGCGTCCAGGCGGATGAAACGGCTGGCTGCTGCGGTCGCGTTGTTGCCGTGCCGCTAGGGCTTGTGAGGGAGACGAGCACCTGGGCATTGGCGGGCAGCACGTCGACATCGGCGCCGGACGCGATCAGCTGCTCGTTCTCCATCACTTCCAACACCGCGTCGAGGACCCCGGGGTCCTGTTTCGCAATGGCATTCAGGGTCTCGCCCACGACACAGGGTCTTGTGGCCGCAGCCTCCGCCATCTTCTCAGAGACCTTGAAGGCTGTCTGGCTCTTGATCAGGCCGACCCGGTTCTCGCCGTCCTGCTTCATTGCGCTGGTGACCTGTACCAGGCGCTTGACCACCTTATCGGTGATGTTGTCGACCATGTCGCGGTCGGTGAAGGCAACCTTCCGAATGTAGACGGAGCCGAGCTGGTAGCCCCATTTCTCGGACAGCGGCGAGACCGTGGCGCGTACCTTACGGCTGAGCTGATGGCGATCTTCCAGCAGCTTGTCCATCTCCAGATTGCTCAGCGTGGAGATGGTGGCGCTGGCGACATTGGCCTGCAAAGAGCCCTCGGGGTCCGCGTTATTAAAAAGGTACGCGACCGGGTCACTGACGCGCATTTCGTACCAGATGCCGACACCCATGGGCGTGCCTTCCTCGGAATTGACCATCTGGTCGCGCAGATAGCGCTGGCGCAGCATCGTGCTGACTACCTGCTTCTTGCCGAAAAACGGCAGCAGAAGTGCGCTGAGCCCGAAATGGACCAACGGGAAGCGCAGTCCGGGCTCATTCAGCGTGCCGATCACCTTGCCGAACAGCGTGAAGACCTGGTCTTCGCGCTCACGCACGACGGCGTAAAGGCCAAAGGCGGTGGCGACGCGCAGCAGAATTGGGACCGCCGCGATGCCTAGCACAAAGGCGATGGCATAGGGAACGGGATCAAGGGGCATGATTGGCCTCCTTCAGCGGTTGGAAGTGGCACCGCCGGCGGCTGCCGGACTGGTGCTCTGGATGATGCGCCGGGCACGTGTGAGCAGCGGAATGCGCATATTGCGTACATAGGCGGTAAGAGAATTCTGACCGCCGTTGGCCTTGATCTCGGCGAGGGTCTTGGCCAGTTCGCGCAACGGTGCGACTTCCGCCTGGGCATTGTTACTGGCGATGTCCACCGCGCGCTTGCTCATGGTGATCTGCTGTTCGGCGTCGGCGCGGGCCGTGCTGATGTCCGCGGCCACCTGATTACGGGTGCTGTTGATCGCGGACAGCGCCCGATCGACCTCCTGCGGCGGGTCGATCTGCGTGATCAACGCCGCGTCCAGTTCAATGCCGTAGCGGGCACCGGTGGAGCGGCATTGCTGCTCCATGAAATCGTTCAACAGCGGCAGGTTCTTGCGCAGGTCGTTGATGGAAACCCCTTCGGACAGCTCGGCCGTGGCGCTGCCGCCGTCGTCGCCCAATTCCGTACCGTCCATCAGGCTCTGTCCCTTCGGATCGACGAAATTCGCCATGCGTTCGCGCAGCACCGAGATGAAATAACCCATCACATGCTCCAGCGGGCTGTCGACCCCGAAACAGTAGGCATAGAGGTTACCGGCCGCGGCGCGGAATCGGATCTGACCGTCAACACCGGTGGTGAGGTTGTCTTTTGTGACCGCCTCAATGGTGGTCTGGCGCTTGGTCGGGTCCCAGGTCAGATCGATAGACTGGGTCGCGATGTCCACCTTGTGCACCTCCTGCCAGGGCCATTTGAAATAGGGGCCACCGGGGCCGATGGTGCGCACCAGCGGATACTGATAACGCGCCTGCTCATCGGCGTTCAGACTTGCATCCTCGACCATGTGGTCGTCGAGTCGCTGGGCGCGGCCGAAGGACGTCAACACCGCGCGCTCATTGGGTTTGACCGTATAGAAAGCGCGCACGAAGACCTTGAACACCAAATACAGCGCAAGGCCGGCGAGGAAGGCGGGCAGGATCATGGTGATCACCTTTTGGGCGGGCAGTGGCCGGCGGGGCGTGCCGGTTGTTGGTTCGTACCAGATCTTACCCGAGCCGGGATGGCGTTGCGCACCGGCTTCACCGGGTCGTGAAGCGGGCCACAAGATTCAGTGATCGAAACTCAGCCGGATATTTCGCCGATCAGACTTGGTGGCTCAAAGAATCACCGCCAGCGTCAACGGAATCACCAGCAGACTCGCCAGATTTCCCCAGATGACGATGGCCGCGACGATCTTCGGTTCCTGGCCATAGCGCTCAGCGAGCAGAAAGTTCAGTACCGCCGGTGGCAGCAGCGCGAACAGGATCAGCAGCGCCGGCAGATCGCCGTCCATTGGCAGAAACCACAGCAGCGGCAATACCAGCGCCAGCCCGGCCGCCGGGCGCAGCAAAGCGCCAATCAGACCGATGCGCCAATGAGTCAGGTCTGCCTCGGTCAGTCGTGCGCCGAGTGCGAACAGCATTAGCGGGATCGCGATCTGTCCGAGCAGATGGATGCCGTCGGCGATCGCGTCCGGCGGGCGCAGTCCGGTCAGCGAGGCCGCGATGCCGAGCAGGCAGGCGAGCACTAGCGGCATGCGCAGCATGCCCGATAGGCGCACCTTGCGGTCGAGGATGCGTACGCCGATGGTGAAGTGCAGCAGATTCTCGATCATGAACAACACGACCGCGGCTGCAAGTGCCGACTCGCCAAATGCCAGCACCGCCAACGGCAGACCCATGTTGCCGGAGTTCAGGAACATCATTGGGGGTACCAGGGTGCGCGGGTCGGTTCGCAGCGCTCTGCTTGCCGCCCAGGCGATGAGGCCGGAGCCGAGTACGATGACGGTACCGCCGACGGCCAGATCCAGATAGGCCGTCAGCTGAAAGTCCTTATCCGACAAGACGTCGAACAGCAGCGCGGGTGTGAAGACTTCGAGGGTCAGCCGGTTGGCCGCGCTCAGATCTGGTGCATGCTTGCGTGCGTAAACAAAGCCGACCAGCACGATGCCGTAGACCGGAACGACGATCCCGAGTATCTGATCCAACAACGGATTATTCGCTCGCGCCGCTTGGGAGATGGATCATTCGACCGGCCGAGTGCGGCGTGCGTTGACGTGCTCGATGCTGGCGCCCTGGCGTCTGTGCCGGATTCGGGTCACGCCGGCATAGTCCGTGCGCATGCGGTACCAGGCCGCCGCGTTGGCATCGAGCAGATGACCGA
>JBATTL010000726.1:0-1690 GCA_049670525.1 Thiohalocapsa sp.
CTCAAGCTCGATGGACTCCGGGTGCTCAACGTTCTCAGCGTTTGGGTGCGCGACCAACTCCAGGTCGACGAAGCGCGACCATTGTCTGTCAGCACCCTGAACTTCGTGCTCAGCCGCCGAGCCTTCTGCCGCTTGAACAGAAGACGTGCGTGTCAGCAAGAAGTCAAGGAAAGCGCCTCGGCGTCGGTCGAACGCCCGAACATGCCATTTCAGCCCGCTGTTAACCAGTGCGTGCGGAGCGATAACCCGCCTTCGCGCGCCGCTGCCTGTGGAGAGATAGCCGATTTCAACGAGATGGCCCAAGTGGATTGCACGGGTCAGCGCGGCCACGATGTCAGTGTCGGGGGAGGAAAGGTCTTGCGGCAGGGCGCACTCGATCATCGGTCGAGGATCACCGAGGAAATCGTCACCGATGCCTCGGGTGAGCGATCTCAGTGCTTGGTGCGTTGAGTGCTTGAAGACTGGGCGGAAACTCTTGTCGATCAGGTATTTCCGCGCGCGCGCGTCGTAGGTCGCATTGTTCGGTGCAATCTCGCGATACGCACTCAGGTCGCGCGTTGCCGCAGCTTCCTTGACACCGAAGCGTTCCACCAGATCAGCGCGCGTCGCGGAGCCGAGAAAGTAAAGTCTGAAATCCAGGAAGAAGAGCCGGGAGCGCTGCGCCTGGCTCGCTTTGTCGAGGGGATCGGAGGTCATAGCTCTAAGCTGCGAAACATGTCGTAGATTGCCCTGCCGTGGTTGGTTTAGCGCCGACATGGACTTCGTAGCGACGATTGTTACACATCGTTACAACAATTGGTAGACATGATCAAAATGATCTGTATACTGCAGTTCTATGATTAGCTTATGTGGCAGGTCTCCATGGATCAGTTCTCCATCTTGAGCCTCGACGGGGGGGGCATCCGTGGCGTGTTTGTCGCTGGATTGCTTGCCAGAATCGAAGAGCGGAACGGCATTCGGGTCGCCGAGCATTTCGACCTGATCGCCGGCACATCGACCGGCGGCATCGTCGCGCTGGGACTGGGGTTGGGTTTCTCGGCTCGGGAGATCGTCGAGTTCTACAAGGACAATGCGGAGGTCATATTCCCGTCAGTCTTGCCAAAATGGGCTCGGCGGTTGCCTGGAGGCGGGTTTCTGGAGCCGCGTAATAACTGGGCGCTGTTCCGGCGCAAGTTTTCCAGCGAGCCGCTCGAACGGGCGTTGCGCCAAGTGCTTGGTGCTGATCGCATCTTAGGCGATAGCACTACCCGTCTGATCATCACGGCCATGGATGCGCGCCAGCACGGCGTCAAGTTGTTTAAGACGGCCCATGCGCCGGGCTTGAATTCCGATTGGAGAATCCCCGCGTGGCTGGTGGCAGCGGCGACCAGCGCTGCGCCCACCTACTTTCCGGCGGCGAAGGTGGACAACCGTCTGTTCTACGACGGCGGGCTCTGGGCGAATAACCCGGTGATGGTCGGCGTCACTGAGGCGCTCGGTGTGCTTGATATCAAAGCTTCAGCGCTGCGCGTTCTCAGCATCGGCACCTTGGATCAGGTGCGTAGGTTTCAGCCGCGACTTGCAACCGGGGGGCGCCTGCGTTGGGGCGTCGCGTTGGCCAATGAAATGATGGACGGACAGTCTTCGTGCGCACTGGGGCAAGCAAAGCTACTCGTTGGCAAGGAAAACCTAGTTCGGGTCAGTCCCCCGG
>JBATTL010000727.1:0-14179 GCA_049670525.1 Thiohalocapsa sp.
GTTGGTCGGTTCGAAGAGGTCGAATACCGTTTCATGCCCGCACCCTCGTTGAACATGCCACGCAACACGTAGTCTGCAAGCGTGGCTAGAGGCCATATATTTGATATATACAATTATTGACGCTATCATGTATATTCACGAGGATCAAGAGTGAACGAACCTTTGAGTGACCACGAATCGATTCAGGCCAGCACGGGCTATTGGGTAACTCGGCTTGCTCGATCCATGGAACAGGACTTTGCGAAGCGATTGCAGTCCATGGAAATCACGCGTGGTGCCTACGCGGTGCTTAGCGCTATTTACCACGACAAGAAGGCGACACCTGCGGCACTCGCCAATTATCTTGGCGTGGACGGCGCAGCCGTCACCCGTCACCTCGATCGTATTGAAAAACAAGGGCTAATCCAGCGAAATCATAGTGCAACGGACCGCCGCTCAATCGATGTCGGTTTGACTGAGGAAGGAATTCGGGTCGTCCGACAGGGCCGTGCCGAGTCGCAGGCAACGAACGAGAAATTCACCGCAGGCCTTACTGCGGCTGAGGTCGACCATCTCCAGTCCACTATCCGAGCGATGTTGGCCAACGTCGAACAGCCGGTATCTGATATCTGACAACACCGGGCTACCGCTGGGTCAAGGTCGACTACGAACGCGGCGACTTTCTCTACGACGTGCGCCAGGACGGGATCGCCACCGGCATCACATTCAGCTTCTGAGGCTGCTTTCCCAGCGCCGATATCGAACGCTTCAGGGCTCGCCGCGCCGATTCAATGACATGACTGGAGTACAGGACACCATGCGCATGACCTCCCTTCCACTCTGGCTCGCCCTCCTCCTCGCCCTCTCGGGCTGCGCATCCTTGCCGACGGACTTCGAGCGCCCGGTCTCGTCTCACGCGGACAGGGCTGACGAACCGTCGCGACTGGCAGACTCCGCTGCGCCCTACCTGCGCAAGCACCCGAGCAGGTCCGGTTTCTGGCTGCTCGGGGACGGCCTGGACGCCTACGCCGCGCGCATTCTCCTGGCCGATGCGGCGGATCGGACCATCGACGTCCAGTACTACCTCTATCACGACGATGTCACGGGCCGGATTCTGACCGATCGCCTGCTTCGCGCGGCGGACCGCGGGGTGCGGGTTCGGCTGCTGCTCGATGACATGACGACGAAGGGCCTGGACGCGCAGCTGGCGACGCTCGACAGCCACCCAAACATCGCCGTGCGCATCGTCAACCCCTATGCCAACCGTGGCTTCCGGGCTATCGAGACGCTCACGCGTTTCGACACCGTCACGCGACGCATGCACAACAAGTCCTTCAGCGTCGATGACACCATGACCATCGTGGGCGGCCGCAACGTGGGCGACGAGTACTATGGCGCCGACGAAAACGTCAACTTCGGCGACCTCGACGTCCTCGCGACGGGGCCGGCAGCGGTGGAGGTTGGCGAGCAGTTCGATCTCTACTGGAACAGTGCGCTGGCTTATCCGGTCCAATCTCTGGCCGGCATGCCGGGCGACCTGAAGGCGCTGCGCCGGGAGCTCAGAGAGTACGCCGAGGTGCAACACGACTCGCCCTACATGAAGCGCGCTCGAAACCTGGACCTGGTTCAAGAATTCGTCGCTGGAACCTTGCCTTTCCAATGGGGACATGCGCTGGTCTACTACGATCTGCCAGAGAAGCTGGCGACCGATCCAGAGGACCGCTCGACCCACATGGGTCCGAAGGTCTTGTCCAAGACGCTCGGCTCGCTCGAGCGGGACCTGCTGCTGTTCAACCCCTACTTCGTACCAGGCGAGCATGGCGTCCTGATGCTCACGGACCTGGAGAAGCGGGGCGTGCAGGTCCGCGTACTGACTAACTCTCTGGCGTCCAACGACGTGGGCGCCGTCCACGCCGGCTATGCGAAGTACCGCAAGCCACTGCTGCGGGGCGGCGTGGAGATCTATGAATTCAAGCCTGCGGCGGACGCCCCGCGAGAGGGTAAGTTCGACAGACTCGGAGGTTCGTCGGGCGCCAGCCTGCACGCCAAGACGTCCGTCTTCGACCAGAGCGCGCTCTTCGTCGGATCCGCGAATTTGGATCCGCGCTCCGGCAAGCTCAATACGGAGCTCGGCATCCTGTTCCAGAGCGAGCCCTTGGCAAAGGGTTTGTCGGACTGGTTCGACGAGAACCAGGCACGCATCGCCTACCGCGTTACTCTCGATCGGAGCCAGTGCGGGGATGAGCAGCACTGCAAGGAGCGGCTGCGATGGACCGATGAAGAAGACGGACGGAACGTCGTCTACATGACGGATCCGCAAACCGGCGTCCTGACTCGCTTTTTCGTCTCTTTGATCGGCTTGCTGCCGATCGAAGGCCAGCTGTAGCCGCAGGGCTCACTGCTCCGGCGTATACCAGATCGGTGAGGTGCAGGCGCGCTCCTGGGAGGTCATGGTCACTTGTTCTGACATCTTCACCTCGTAGTACTTCGCGTCGTACGCAGTCCAGCGGGGGGTCGGGATCTCGATGACGCGACCATAGTAGAAGGCCTGCTGTGCGGGATCGAAGTCGGGATCCGTCCAAACCGTGATCAGCTCGGAGGCACCGATGGTGTTCGTCCAGGTGGCTTCCGCTACATCCACGGTGTTTCCGACCGGGGGCAGCTCGCCGTCCGCGCCAGGCTTACGGTCATCGCTCCAGGCCACGTCGTACACCTTTTCGTGCAGCTCGCCCTTCGCGTCCATCCAGCCCTTGATGATCTGGTAGCGGTCGAGATTCGCCCCGATCGGGTCCTTGAGGGCAGCGACGAGAAAGGTCGGCGCCTTACCTTCCGGCGCGGCAGGCAGATCGCCGCCCATCGGCACGCCTTTGCTGTAGCCGAGCTGGGCCGGCATGCGGTTGTTGGCGTCCTTCTCCTCGAAGTCCCAACCGGCGAAGAAGCGCACGAACATCCGCGGTCCGGTGGTGGCGTAGGTTTCGCGACGTTGCATGGCATCGAAGATCGCCTCACGCGTGTTTTCCGTGGCCCACACTGCGGCATAGCCGGAAGCGAGCGTCTTCCAGCCCATGAACTCCAATCCGAGCTCCTTGTTCTCCACGAATGGGTGCATCGTGCGGTCCGCGCTCGGTTCACTCGCGGTGACTTTGCCGAAATAATTGTCTTCCTCGGCCGTGGCGAGCGCGGTGTGGGTATCGGTCGAGCCGATCATGCCGAACTTGTAAGGATTGACACCGAACTCCGATTCCAGCTTGAGTCCGTTTTTGAGTGCGGATCGGGCGTATTCGAACTCGAGCATCTCTGGCTTCTTGGCCTCGCTCAGGTCGAGACTGCCGTCGTCCCAGGTGCCGTAGTCGGCGAACTCGTCGTTGGGCGAGAGAAAGGGGTGGGCCTCGCCGTCGCCCTTCATCTGGGTCGCCTCGATGAGCGGTTCCTAGCGGGCACGGGCCTGCGCGTATTCGAGATCGATCTTCTTGCCCGTGAACGACTCGATAATGGGAAACATCCGGCCATTACTCAGATTGCCATTGTGGGCGATGGCGAGGACGCGCCCGAGGGTCTTTTCCTCGTAGGTCGCCATCCATTTCCAAAGCACCCGCGGATCCGTGCTGCCCCACGGCTCCGCGGTGGTGAACGGATCCATCATGCTGGCCTTGATCCCGTTGTCACGGTAGATGATATTCCGATGCAGGTTGCCGGGGCCGTCGCCGCCGTAGTTCGAAGTCCACTCGTAACCGATGAAGGCCGTGAACCGGCCTGGGGCATTGGCTTCATCCGCGGCCTTGATCACTTCGTGCCAGGCTGAGCGGTAGCCGGGACGGCTCGGATCGAAACCCTCTGACAGAACGACTTCAGGAAGTGTCCCGGCCGTCTGGTTCTCCACGATATCAACCGTGGCCTCAAACCCCCGGCCGTCATTAATCATGTCGTACCACTTCCGGACCAGCGGCTCGGCAAGAAGCTCCCGGTCTCCGGCGAGGAGACGGGGAAAGAGCCCAAAGCCGTCGGAGTGATCGGCGACCACCATGAAATCGAGTGGGCGGGAGAGCTGGACACGCTGTCCGCTGGAAGCCACGATCTCCTCGCCCTTGCCGAAACGAAGGGCTTCGACCGGTCCGAGCCGGGCGCCCGCTGCGCCTGCGTCCATGGAGTAGGAGGTGTGCACGTGCGTATCGCCAAAAAACGGGCGGGTCGGGTAGTTGCGCCCCGCGTAGGGCGAGTAGGGCGGCTTGGAGGGCAGGACTTTCTCAAGCGCCTCCTCGTCGAGGTCGCCGGTGTCCTGTGCGAAGACCGGCAGGACCATCGCAGTGAGGGTCAGCGCGATGCTGATGATGATTGGTTTCGTTTTCATGATGATGGCCCTTGTCGTAGCTTCGGTCAGCGTTTCTTCGCCGTCGGCGCAGCCCAGCTCTCGTAGCGTTCGAGGTCGGGCGCGTAGAGGCGCATGATGATGTCGAGGTCCATGTCTTGCCGGTTGATGGGCAGCCAGTTTTCCTCGGGTAGGCCTTCGGGCTGTTCGGCGGCGATGACGATACGGATGCCGCCATCTTCACCGAGCTTCAATCCCGCATTCTCGCCGACGGAGTACTTGAAGCGGTCATTCGGGATGAAGAAGCCGGTTTCGTTCCCGTAGAGCGTGTCGTTGTTGGGACGGGCGATAATTTGAAGCGTGTGATCGGCCAACTCCGTACCGGCGAAAACGCGGTTGTAACCGCCGGTGGTCATTGGGTTATCGCGGTCGAGCGCGGTCTTGTTGTTCACGTTGAACATGGCGACGTATTGGTAGGAGCGGCGGACCAGCTCCGCCATCTGCGCGTCCGTGAGGTCCAGCGTCTCGCCGGACTGCGCCGAGACCGCGCCGGGGGCTGACAGGTAGGCGGCCAGCGCGAGGGAAAGGGCGAATTGTTTCATGCGAATTGCTCCTCGAAAGTCACCACGATCTGCTCCGGCTCGTATCGATGCGACGCGGACCAGATCGACTCTCGCTGGCTCGGCGAGCAGGGGGCGTTAGGGAAGCGCTGATTTATCAGTGCTTCCCGTGCGGGGCAGGATGCCTCGCCATTTTCGGCGACGTAAGTCGCTGAAAATGAAGCGAAGCGGAAACCGCGTTTTCGCTTCGCGTGCTGAAAATGGGCAGGAAGCCCATTTTTCAGCGTCTCCTTAGGTTCCGCGGGATGCAGCCGGTGTTGCGACCTTGCGCTGGCGCGGCGCGGCGATTGCGGTATGTCATGGACTGCCATGGGCCTTGAGTATCGCCCCTTCTGACGCGATGCCGCTTGTCATCTCGTGCCAATTCCGACGGTTTCGCCCGTGCCAGATGTCCCCAGTTGTTCAGACGGGGGGCGGGCACGACTTTCTTGTTGCCTCCTCGTGCTGGTCGCGTGATCTGCCGATTGGCCTTGGTCGTGGGCGCGGGCACACCTTCGAGGCGAGGACGATGGCTTGGTGAAGGTTCAGCCGCTGCTGGAACGGGTTGATCAGGTCGCGGACTTCTTCGACGACTCCCCGGAGGTCGGACGGAAGGCTCTCGACGAGGCGCGGCAACCGCTAAATCAGCAGTCTGCGTTTGACCGGGAGCGTTGAGCTGCGGTCAGAGACACGGGTTCTTGCCGCTTGCTGTTGGGGCAGGTTTGGCCTAATTTGGTCAAACTGGTCCAATCTCTCGGGAATCCTCATGCAGAATGTTTCCGCCCACGACGCCAAAGCCCGCTTCGGCCAACTGCTGGACACCGCTCGGCGCGAGCCCGTGGTCATCGAGCGCCACGGTCGGGCGGTCGCTGTCGTGCTCTCCAAGGAGGAGTACGACGAGCTGAACGACATCAAGCTCCGACAGCTCCGCATGGAGATCAACCTGGGACTCGCGGACCTCGAGCGCGGTGCGTATACAGACTACGAGGCCGACGAGCTGCCGACGCTCGCCGAACGGATCAAGGCTGCTGGCCGCGAGCGGCTCGCGAAGAAGTGATCTATCGGCTTTCGTCTAGGGCGGAAGCGGATCTCGCCGAGATCTGGGTCTACTCCGTCGGGCAATGGAACCTCGAGCAGGCTGATCGATACGCCGATGCATTGGTGAGCCGTTTCGGCTGGCTCTGCGCCAACCCTTCGTTGTGGAAACCTCGACCGGATATCGCCGAGGGGCTCTACAGCTACACCCAGCAGAGCCACGTGATCTACTTTCGTGTTCATGGTGATGCGCCGGAGGTGATCGAGATCGTACGTGTGCTGCACGGGCGGATGGAGCCTGCCAAGCGTGTTTGATCATAGCGGTTGAGAAATGGGTGTTTGTGGGTCCGAAATGCCCACTCGTCTCCCGGCGGCACGCTGCACCGCAGATCCGAGCCCCAGCACCCCACAACGCGCGCGCCTGCACCGCCCCGACGCCCGTCAGCCCCGCTGTTCGGTGTTACCACACATCCCACCCCCGCTATCGCCCTCTCCCGAGCCAACCTGGGCGCTCAGGGTGGCTGGATTTCCTATCGTAGTTCCAGCGTCTCGCCGGATTGCGCCGACACGCCGCCTGGCAAGGCTAGGCAGGCGGTCAGCGCCAAGGGAAGTGTGAAATGTTTCATTTATCAGTGCTCCCTTAGGCTCACTGGGCCGGTTCGAAAGCGGGGAAGGTCCAGCTGCCGTCGAGGATCTCCTCGCGTGGCTGGTACAGGCGGACGGCGTAGCTCCAGCCCGGGGTGGCGGGGATGCAATTCACGCGGCCATCGTCGCAGCCGCCGAGATGGATGCTGATGGACCCATCGTCATTCGGCTCGGCGGTCACGTTGTTGTAGTTGTTCCGGCCCAGATCGTTGGGCTCCATGTACCCGTCCGCGTTGTAGACGGTGATCGACCAGAAGGCGTCCACCGGCACGTCTTTGGCCGTGACTGCATAGGGCGTCTTGCCGTCGTTCTGATCCACGGCGTCGATCAGGTAGACGGCGCCGTGTGCGGGCAGACCGGCCCATCCGGCGATCCCGCCAACCAGGTA
Organism: Thiohalocapsa sp.; assembly: GCA_049670525.1. Classification (GTDB taxonomy): domain Bacteria; phylum Pseudomonadota; class Gammaproteobacteria; order Chromatiales; family Chromatiaceae; genus Thiohalocapsa. The sequence goes on from JBATTL010000727.1 coordinate 6,953, forward strand.
GTGCAGCGGGTCCACCTCGTCCTCACGCCCATAGGCACGAGCGGAGTCAAAACTGATCTCCGCCGCGAGGTCGTTCAACGCTTTGCGCACCGCCGCCAGTTTCTCGGTGTCCCAGTCCGGCGCCTCGAACGGCCCGGCCCCGCCGCCGGAGACGACGATTCCGTCCTGCGCGGCATGAGCGGCTTTCACGTCCGCCGGGTCGTCCGGGTCGATGAAGGTGCGGAAGGCCACCGCCGCGAACCGTGTCCCGACGTCGTCCTCGGTCAGGCGGTAGGTGCCGGGTTTGGCCTCGACAAACATGTAATGATCTTGGCTCATCACATGCATCGACTGATAACGCCCATCGATCTCGGGCAGCGTGATCTCCGCCGGCTCGGAAAGATCGAGGACGAGCGAAGAATAGAGGGTATCCACGTTCATGCGGATCACCGGCTGGTTGGCGAGGTCCACTGTCTCGCGCTCGTGGGTAATCTGGCCAACCTCGAGCCCGAAGGCCTCGATATTCTGGCGGATCATGTGGTCGGTCTCTGCCCGGATCAGATTGTCGAGGGTGATCTCTTCAGCGAAGGCCAGGATCGGGGCGCAGGGCGCGAGGGCAAGCAGCTTTTTCATCTTCGTATCCTTTCTCAATTGGCGGGCTCGACATCTGGAAAGGTCCAGCTTCCGTCGAGGATTTCGGGGCCGGGCTGGTAGAGGCGCACAATGTAGTTCCAGCCGTCCATGACTGGCAGGCAATTCACCCGGCCATCGTTACAGCCGCCGAAATGCACGGTCATCGACCCGTCATCGTTGCGCTCGCCCATGATCGAATTGATCACATAGCCGTCGATGTCGTTCTTCTCGAAGAACCCTGCGGCGTTGTAGAGGCTGACTGACCAGAAGGCGCCCACGGGCACCTCGGCGGGCACCTCGATCTTGTATTCGCCAACAGGCAGATTGGGGACATTGGAGGGATACATGGCCTCGGTCTCAGGCAGGCCACCCCAGCCGGCGGCCGTGCCGATCAGGTGGCGGACCGGAATAACGCTTTCCCGTGTTCCGAAGGTCCCCTTGATTCCGCCAGCGAAGGGCAAGAGCGCGCTGAGCCGCTCGATCAGTGCCTGGTAGGCATCTTCATCGTAGTCCGGCAGGGTGAACGGGTTGGACGCCACAGCTTCGATCTTCATCCGGTCCTGGATGGCACTCACCGCCGCCACGTCCTCGGGATCATCGGCGTCCACCAGCGTGCGCATGTAGACGATCACGTAGGGCGTATCGAATGTGTCCATGTCGAGCGTGTAGGTGCCGCCGCCGTGAAACACCTCGTTAATGTAGTGATCCTGATTGACGATCATGGCAGACATGTAACGCTCACCCACCTCCGGCAGGGTCAGGGTCGCGCCCTCGGAAATGTCGACGACCGCGGTGCTGTAGAGCGTGTCGCGGTTCATCCGAATGGTCGGTTGGTTGTCGACCGGCGTTGGCTCGCGGAAGTGGTAGAACTTGTTTATGCCGCCTGCCAGCTGGACGTATTTGTCGAATTCGATGTCAGTCGCGGCCCGCGCGAAGTTGTCGATGGTGACCGGAATCTCGCGCGCCTCCATCATTTCGCTGAGGTTGTCGTCGGCCATTTGAGCTGGTGCGAAACCGTGAATACTGAGACTGGCGACAAGCGCCAGGCTAAGTGCAGAAAGTCTCACGCGTCTTCTGGTTCCGTGAACTTTCATTTTCATCACTGGTAGTTGTATTAATCCAATCTCCTCGCTTTGTCTGTCAGGTCATGATCAGGTGCTGGCGTGTCGCGCATCAATTGCCCACGACCTCGGTCAACGGGTTGCCAATCGCACCCGAGGGCGGTTTCACGCCGAGCATGTTTGCCAGCGTCGACGCCACGTCGTAGGGGGTGATCGGGCGGCTCAGGGTCTGGGGCTCGAGGCCGGCGCCGGCGAACATCACCGGCACGAAGGTGTCGTAGCGCCATGGCGAGCCGTGGGTGGAGGCGACCGTGAGGCCGTCGAAGTCGGTGATGAAGACGTTCGGATCGAACACGACGTAGATGTCGCCCGAGCGTTTGGGGTGGAAGTTCTTCAGGATGGCGCGCAGCAACGCGGTGTCCGGCAGGTTCGCGGTGCGCAGCGCGGTGCTTGAGACCGCCGTCGCCACGCCGTCGAACTTCACCAGTTCCTCGGCGACGGCCTGTTCCACCTCGGCCTGGTCCAGGCCCTTCTCGCGGATCAGGTCGCGGTTGAGATAGACGTAGGGCTGGAAGAAGGCCTCGATGAGCCCTTCGGCGATACCGAAGCGCTCTTTCAGCGCCGCGATGGCTGGGGTCTTGTCCAGCGCATCGGTGTCGAAATGCCGCGCGTGCTCGATGCCCAGCTCGCGCAGGTGCCCCGGTATCTCGGGCTGGCCGTGATCGGCGGACAGCACGATCAGCGTGTTCTCCAGGCCGACCTTCTCGTCGACATGGCGGAACAGCGCCGCCAGGGTGCGGTCGAGCCGCGCCAGGTTGTCCTCGGACTCCAGGCTGGAGGCGCCGAACAGGTGGCCGACGTAGTCGGTGGCGGAGAAGCTGACCGCCAGATAGTCCGGCACCGCGTCCTGGCCGAGCTGCTCGTTGTCGATCAGCGCCTTGGCAAAATCCAGGGTCAGCTCGTCGCCGGCCGGGCTGAGGGTCAGGCGGGTGGTGAAGTACTTGTCGTCCGCCGCGCCATAGGGGTGCGGAAAGGTGCGGCCGAAGCCCGGGAAGTCGGTCTCGTATTCGCGGTCGTCGCTGTCGCCGAACAGGTACTTGGACGGGTCCTGCATCAGCTCCCAGGACTTGCCGGCATAGGCCAGCGCGGGCTCCTCCGCGTTCCACGCCTTCACCCAGTCGGGATATTGGTCATAGTAGTAGCTGCTGGTGACGAACTCACCGCCGGCCTTGGAGAACCAGAACGCCTTGCCGGCGTGCCCGGCGAGCGACACCGCGCCGCGGTCCTTGACCGAGACGGCGAAGATCTTCGCCTCGCCGTTGGTGTGCACGGCAAGCTCGTCGCTGAAGGTGGAGGCCAGGATGGTCGCCGGCGAGCGACCGTCCACCTTGGCCGCCTTCTGGGTCGGATCGATCTCGGCGTTGCGGTCGACATCGGCGCCGGCGGTGAGCAGGTGGTGCTCCGGGTCCTCGATGTTGTAGACGAGCCGACCCTGCTCGCGGTCGAACCAGACGTTGCCGACCATGCCGTGCGCGGCGGGCACGGTGCCGGTGGCCAGCGAGACATGGCCGACGATGGTCTCGGTGTTGGCGTGCTGGTAGTGGGCGTTGGTGTAGTGCACGCCCTCGTCCATCAGGTAGCGGAAGCCGCCGTCACCGAAGAGGTGCGCATACCGGGTGGGCAGATCGCCGCGCAGGGCGTCGACGGTAATCTGCAGCACCAGCCGCGGTGGGTCCTGAACCCCTGCCGCGCCCCATGAGGGCGCGAGCAGGAGTAACGCGGCGATCAAGCCGGCCTTGCATTGCAGCATCTGTCGAATGGTCACTATCTTCTGCTCCGGCGTGTGTTGATGCGACGCGGACCGGATACCCTCTCGCTTGCTCAGCGGGCGAAGGGGATTAGTATCCGCGGGATTCAGCTCGATGGCGTGATCTTGCGTTGGCGGCGCGGGGTAATTGCGGTACGCGATTGACTGCCGTTGACCTTGAGTATCGCCCCTTTTGACGCGCTGCTGCTTGTCATTTCGTGCCAATCATCGATGCTGCGCGCTAGGTAAGGTGTGGGCGCGCATCTGCGATCGATCGAGCAGCGCCGGCTCGGCGGCTGCCGCGGTTGCGTCAGCCCAGCACGCCGGCTAGCCGAAAGGCCGACGGCGTCACGACGGTCAGTTTGCGAAATGCGCGGGTGAAATTGGACGCATCGGTATAACCAAGGTCGAATGCGATCTCGACGACCGGCTTGTCACTGTGCTCCAGCCACTCTGCGGCCCGGCGCAACCTAACCTCTGGTCATCCGGGAACAGCCGCAGGTCGAGCAGTGACCGCGGGAATGAGAAGTAGGTCTGTCCCGGACGATCCACCACGGGCGCGTCGCCGAAAACATCCAAGGGGAGCGGCTCCCAGGGTTTGCAGCCGAAGCTGAGCTCGGCGGGTCTCCACTGTGGACCCGCGAAGCGCCTGATGTTGGCGATGCTGATGGCGAGGAAGTTCATGCGGGCCTGGCAGTCCCCAGGGCTGGGCTTCCAGGCCGTCCCCAGATTGACCCGGACGCGGTTGCCGTGCGCCGATAACCAGATGGTTTGTCCCCGCGCCAGGGTGCGGTAGAGGGAGATTCCCTGCCACACGTACTGGTACAGGGTCAGCGCGCCCGCGAGTGTGCGCCCGTAGGCACCGAGGGCCTCGATGGGCGTCGCGGAGCCCACGTGGACGCCGAGCTGCGCGGTGCCCAGAGACTCACCGGCCAGCTCGACCCAGCACAAGGCGCGCTTGAATGGGACGACCGCGGCTGGTTGCTGGAGCAGCTCCGGGTGGATGCCCGCCCGCTCCAGCAGCGCCTCGAAGGGCGCACCCTCCTTCGCCGTGAACGCCACCCAGGGGGAGAGCAAGCACGCCCGCAGCGCGGGGATGGGCGGCGATTCGGAGTTGCTGTTTATGATGCAGATCCTCCGACCCAAGACCTGTGCTCACAGCAAGCACCGTTGCAGAAAGTGGCACCAGATGACAAGCATGGCATCCAGCTGCGAGCGGGGGCGAAGGCGCTATCAGTCCCGCACCGTAGACCGAGGCTACCATAGAGGGATTTAGCGAATGATCAATCAGCCCAGCGACGATGACGCTTCCGACGGCCCCGACCGCGGCGGGCCCATGCCGGCCTCGCCTATAGGAATCGGGCAGGCCCGGGACGACTGGGCTGCCTCGCCATTGCACCAGCGGCCACCGAGGATTGGGCCTTCTCCGTCGCGCCCTACCTCTGGGCCGCCGGCATCGAAGGGGCGACCGGCACACTGCCCGGGTCGCCGGCGGCGGACGTGGACATGAGCTTCGGCGATATCTTCGACGATCTCCAGCCCTCCGGCATGGTCGTTTTCACCGCCAACAAGGATCGCCTGGGGTTTGCAACGGACCTCCAGTACGTGGAGACCGAGACGAAGAGTACCGCCCTGCGGCCCCTTTTCGGCGGATTCGGCTATCGCATCACCGATTCGATCTCCTCAACGCTGGGACACCGCTGGGTCAAGGTCGACTACGAACGCGGCGACTTCCTCTACGACGTGCGCTAGCACGGGATCGCCACCGGCATCAGTTTCGCGTTCTTAGGTGCCTTATTCCGTTGACAGCCTAAACACTTGGAGCTCCGTCGGCAGGTGGGTCGAGTGGTCGTTGTCCACACCTGATATCCGAGCGAGAGGATTGCCGTGCACCCAGAACTGGAGGGGCTGCGTCTAAACTCCGTGTCCGCCTATGGCCCAGGCCGTGTGAAAACGCAAGAATTTCTGCGTCGTTAGGGACAGCGCTCCACTAATGGCTCTATGCGGATCGCCAAGACGACACCACTCTCCACTGGCGGCCGGAAATCGGAGGCGAATAGGGTACTTGATCCACCGACCCCATTCGAACGCCGTTTTTACACAGCCTGGGCCGATTGCTGTCGCTAGGGCCGACTGAACCGAACCAAGACCAGCCGACCCGCATGCACCCATAACAGCGGTGGGCGAATCCGGTCGTGTCAGCGCGGATTAGTCTGAGAAATCCCTGGGGAATGGAGTGAGCGAAAACACCTATGGTGCCGCCGACGGTCCGCACCTGCGCATTATCCCGATTGTCCGCGATTGCTAGCCTTGGGGCTATCCTCGCCAGTGGCGGTCCTGGCCCGTGTTCGGCAAAGGCGAGTAGGCAATATGTCAATATGCGGTGATCGAGTTTCCCGAGCGGACGCGCTGAAGGTTCTTGAGCGCTGGGGCGACGCAAAGGACTGGACCACCCGCGAGCTGGCCGAGGCCCTCGCCGTCGATGAACACCAGAATTGCGGCACGGTGAGCTGGTTGCGATTGGGTCGGCTGGTCGAGCGGGTTGGCACGGTAGCGCGCCTGGATCGCGCCCAGCGGCCCTATCGAGTCGTCTGCTACCGATGGGCTGGACGGTCGCACGTCAGGCGGGTGCCCCGTAACCAGGAATCCCGGCGAGCAGCAATACAACGGCCTGTGGGCGTGATTGGCCGGCTCAGCGTGCGATGGTGAACGGCGATGCTCATAGCAAAACAGGAGCATTTCTCACAGCTGGTTGCGTCGGGAGATAACCAAACGGCGGCCTATCGCGAGGCTTATCCGCGCTCTACCGAGTCGAAGGACGCAACGGTTTGGGAGTGTGCTTCAGTCCTGGCGCATGACCACAAGGTCGCCACAAGGATTGCCGAGTTGCGGAAGGGGCTTGCAGACCGATGCCTTTGGAGCCGACTCGACAGCGTTCGCAAGCTACGGAACATCGCCCTTGATGACGAGGCGAAACCGAGCGACAGGATTTCCGCTATCAGGGAACTTAACCGCCTGTGTGGCTATCGGGCACCGGAGCAACATGAGATCGCCATCGAAGGGCGCGTGCTGGTCCGGATCATTTTCGGCGATGACTAGAAGGACGTGGCGATGGCTCGCAAATTGACCTTGAAGCAGCAGCGGTTCGTTGACGAATACATGGTCGACTTGAACGCGACACAGGCGGCAATCAGGGCCGGATACTCGCCAAGGACGGCGGAAGTCTACGCTTGGCAACTCCTTCAGAAACCTCTAGTTCAGACCGCCGTCAACGATGCGGTAGCCCGGCGTTCGACCCGCACGCAGATCAAGGCAGACGACGTGCTGCGCGAGATTGCCCGGTTGGCCTTCTCCGATATCCGGGGCCTGTTCGACGAAAAAGGCAACCTCAAGCCTATCCATGAACTGCCGGACGACGCGACGGCAGCGCTGTCGTCATTCGACGTCGTCACCCGGCGCATTCCCGGCGGCGAGGCGGCCGAGGTCGAGTACGTCGCCAAAGTCAAGCTCTGGGATAAGCGCGGATCACTGGAACTGCTCGGCAAGCACCTGAAGCTCTTTACCGACAAGATCGACGTCGGCGGGCAGGAAGACACGGGGCAGACCCGGCACGCACCGACCCCCGCGCTCCCATCGACCAAAATCGATGGCAGCCATTCGATAGACGTGGCCTATCGACATGCGCTTAGGGGGTGCGGGCTCTGTTGGCTGGTGCGGGGCACCTGGTCGGCGACGTTGGCGAGGGGG